>JALOTN010000077.1 GCA_025457885.1 Thermoplasmatota archaeon
GTATTGTCATAGTTTTGAAAGTAGCACACGATAGAAAAGAAAAAAGAAAGAAACAAGAATCAGAGAGACTACGAGCGGAAGAAAAAGCCAAAAAAGAACACGCTGAAGCAGAAGAAAGAATCCGTAGAGAACAGGTAGAAGCAGAAGAAAAAGCAAAACAAGAAAAAATAGAAGCAGAAAAAAGAACCAGAAGAGAACAATCAGAAGCAGACGCAAAAACAAGAAAAGAACAAGAAGAATCAGGGAGAAGCTCTGAGATCTGGATGAAAAAAGATGTAGAGGCTCTCATTGAGGAATTGCGCAGTCCTAATCCTTCTACTCGGTCACATGCTGCATTTCTTTTAGGGGTCAAGAACGATAAGAGAGCGGTACAGGCATTGATAGTAGCTCTGCAAGACAACGATAGAAGTGTCGTTGCAAACGTCATCTATGCTCTTGGTGAAATCGGCGATCCTCAAGCACTAGAGCCTCTGCGGAAACTGAATGATGCCGGTGTTGAAAAACTACGAAGGATAGCGATTGAAAAAATCAGACAAATCAAAGGATCATAAATAAGATATTCAATGAATAACCTCAGATGAATCGGAGAGTTACTCCTCCTATGAAGTGTCTTTAACTCAGGATCACCTATTTTTTACTTCTTTTTATGATTTGATACTCAACAGTGCATTTGTATAAAAAAAGGGAGGAAAGGGGGGAAAGTCGTTCATTGAAGGAAAGGTTCTAGTTGAAGTGTTTGAAGATTCATCTAAAAAAAGTCTTACCTTCTATGACTCCCCCATACTATCTTGTTGGTTATCATATAAATACACTTGTATTTTGTTAGGGAAAAACCAAATGGATCTTCAGAGAATGATTTTTATTGGTTCAAAACATTTAAATTAGTCTTCCTGATATTATTAAACTCATTAGAAGTTTAAGGGAGTTTGATTTCATGACTACAGAAGTTGTCAAAAAAAGTATAGCTCTTGGAATGCTCGCCCTATGCTTTGGGATGTGTATCACCCCTTGCATCAGCGGTACTTCGAAACAACAACTGGCCTTTTCAGATGGACATCCAAACCTACTTGGAGGGATTCCTCCTAAAGAAGAATGGAATAAGACGTTTGGTGGTCCCAGCCTCGATGATGCCGCGTACGATGTGCAACAGACCACCGACGGAGGATTCATCGTTGCGGGGTACGCCAAATCCTTCGGTATCGCAATATGGAACCCATGGTTAATCAAGACAGACTCTGATGGAATTATGGAGTGGAACAAGACGTATGATTACTATTCTCTCCCCTCTGTTTCAGGACGGACATGGTCTGTGGAACAGACCATGGACGGTGGATACATCCTTGGGTGCACATTCTTTAACGCGACACTCCTCAACTCCGGGGAAGCACGACAGGTTCACACGATGAACCAGGGATTCGTCTCCTCGACGGTACTCATCAAAACAAACCCTCAGGGGAATGAGGAATGGAATCGGACCTATCCTGGCCTGAACTATTCATGGTGCTACTGTGTTCGCCAGACCAGCGATGGCGGGTACATCGCGACCGGCGGTGGCAATACAAGCACTGAAGAGTCCCCGAATTTGTATCTTCTAAAAACACACCAGGATGGAACCCTGCAATGGCTCAAGACCTTTGGCACAAGTGACATGGATGAAGAAGGTCATATGGTCCAGGAGACCTTAGACAGCGGGTTCATCATCACGGGGATGTCAGATTGCAACTATGCGACGGATTGGGGTAAGATCTGGTTGATTAAAAC
Organism: Thermoplasmatota archaeon; assembly: GCA_025457885.1. GTDB lineage: Archaea > Thermoplasmatota > E2 > DHVEG-1 > DHVEG-1 > SM1-50. Next base: position 1,762 of record JALOTN010000077.1, read on the forward strand.
TGATGTCAGTGGTTCCGTGGTCTGGGATAAAAAATACGAGGGAACCAAAGGTCAAACACGTGTTGGTTTAGAAAACTACGGCAACTCGGTGCAGCAAACGCGCGACAGCGGCTTTATCATCGCAGGAGCAATGAATTACCTGGGGTGTTTGTTGAAGACCGATGCAAACGGCAACGAAACATGGAGGAAAACCCCGTTTCTAACTGACTCTACGTTCTTCGGCTACGCAGCGAAACAGACCACTGATGGTGGGTACATCACGACCGGTAGCGGGCTGGTCAAGACCGATAGCTCTGGGAACGAGGCATGGAATATCACGCTGCCCCAACCGTTCACCGGAACACAGCAGACAAACGACGGCGGCTATATCATCGCCGGGTCGACGACCGGATACTACAATGGTGACGTATGGTTGATGAAATTCGGGCCAGAGCCTGAGACGCCCATACTTTCATTCACAGTCACGGGTGGCCTTGGCGTCCATGTGAAGATCAAAAACAATGGTACTGCGAACGCGACCGGTGTCACGTGGCAGGTTCATGTCGAAGGGGGTATCCTTCACCGAATGAACCATACCGTGGATGGGACCGTCGACGTTGCTGCTGGAGAAACGAAGACGATAAAGACGAACATGTTGTTCGGTCTTGGGGCTATCCAGGTGACCGTGATGGTCGGCGATGAGACCAAGATTGTCGAGGGCACACAAGTTCTCATCCTCTCCCTCTTGAAGTGAAATGGTAGCAAAAGAACCTGAGTCTTCTACGGAGAAACTTCTCATAGAAAGTATCTGAGAAATCGTTTGAGAGCAGTACAAAAAGGCAGAGGCATTTATTAATATCATGACTTTTCATGAAAATTCAGGCATATTTTTATATAGCCCAGGGAGCCTTACTAGATTAAGGGGGGTTTCTATCCTGAAATCAACATTTGTATATGTTGACAACTGGATAGAAACACGAAATATCCATCCGACTCAAAGATTTCACATGAGGATGAGACAATGAACCATAAGAATTATACCAAAAGCATAGTGCTGATAACCACCGCCCTTTTCATGGCAACTCTTTTCAACACCGGAGCTCTTTCACAGAACAAAGAGAGCCTAATGTCACCTTTGCCGCTTGCTAGCGAGGAAGGCCACTTCTTGTACCAGCCCTGGCATTCAACGACGGCCTATCTCATCAACGAGACCGGCGTCGTCAACCATACCTGGCAGGGTGATTATTATCCCTTATATGACGCGTACATGGATCATGACGGCTCCGTGTACTTCGCCATTGACTCTGGTCGTGGTGGAGTCCAAGTAGTCTCCTATAATGGCACCATGCTCTGGGACTACCGCTATACCCGAGACAGCAGCTATGCCACCCATGACATCGCCATCCTCCCCAACGGTGACTTCCTCATCATCATGCAAGAAATCAAATCAGCCGCCCAAGCCATTCAAAAAGGACGCAACCCTAGCACAATCTGGTTTGGCAATTTCAACCCCAATTTTGTCATCCAAGTCAACCAGACTGGACCCAACAGTGGGGACATCGTCTGGGAATGGCATATCTGGGATCACATGATCCAAGACTTCGATTCTTCCAAAGACAACTATGGCGTCATCGCTGATCATCCAGAGCTTGCCGACATCAACTGCGACTATTGGTGGAACGTCGGCTGGCCCTACATGAACTCCATCGATTACAACCCCAAGACTGACCAAATCCTCCTCAGTGCCCATAACTGTAACGAAATCTGGATTATCGACCATAGCACGACCACAGAAGAAGCCACAGGCCACACTGGAGGAATATATGGCCACGGCGGCGATCTCATCTACCGCTGGGGTAACCCGCAGGCGTATGATCGAGGAACCGCTGCGGATGAGAAACTGTATCTCCAACACCAAGTCTGCTGGGTCAAACCCGGTCTTCCCGGCGCAGGAAACATCCTCATCTTCTCCAATGGCAACAACCGACCGGCAGGAGATATTTCCAGTTGCGATGAGTTCACCCCTGACATCGACAATGCGACGGGAGAATACTATCAACCGCCTCCTGGTGAGCCCTATGGCCCTGCTGATCTCTCCTGGCAGTTCATGCTGCCGCAAAACCTCTTCTCAGATGGCTTTGGTGGCGCCCAGCGGATGTTGAACGGCGATACCCTCATCTGCTCTGGATGGAACGGGGTGTTCATTCGGGTCACGCCGGATAAACAGATCATCTGGACCTTCAACAACCCCTATCCGTACATGAACGACGAGGTCTACCGCACCCAATACATCCCACCGTATGAACCACCACCACCGCAGCCCCCACATCACCCTGATCTCGAATGCAATGGGAGCCTTTCCTGGTCGAACATCAAACCGGGAGCGACGGTGCATGGGAGTTTTCAGGTGATGAACATCGGGGATAACGATTCGCTGCTGAACTGGACTGTGGACAATACCCTGACCTGGGGGACGTGGACGTTCACCCCGTCGTCCGGTAAGGACCTCACCCCTGCACAGGGACCAGTAACCGTCCATGTATATGTGGTCGTACCTGAGGAGAAGAACGCAGAGTTCCAAGGAAATATCACGATCGTCAACAAGGATAACAGTAGTGATTCCTGCGTAATCCCGGTCACCCTCACCACCCCGCTGAGTCAAAATATCGAACATAATTGGTTCCTCGCAAGATTACTCGAGCGATTCCCAAATGCATTCCCGATCCTACGACATATATTAGGGTACTAAAGTCCCGTTTATCTTTTTCTTCTTATCTTTTTAAGCAAAGAATCCATTTCACTACATTCCCTTTTATTTTTATTAGTTACAAAACATTTCCATGAAACCTTACTTTACATGTCACCTTCGATTGAAAAAAATCATGTCCTGAAGATATTGAGTTCGGAGAAAAACAGTTATCCTGAAAAAGTTTTAAATAGACAGAGATTCTTTGTTTGTAGTAATTGGGACGGAAAACAATGATGAAAATCATAGCGGTATTATTGTTAGTTATCGTACTGGTGAGTGGGGTTGCTGCAAGTCCACTATTTCCGATAAACGCTTCAATGGAGAACCATCGTCCCGAGGCACCAACGGTCACGGGTCCAACAAGTGTGAGGTTTGGGTTTGGGAACACCTGGAGTTTTAACGCAACAGACCCGGATGGTGATAATCTCACCTATTATGTCGACTGGGGTGATGTCTGTGGTGGCGCGGAATGGCATGGGCCGTATCCTTCTGGTGTCGCGATCGACATGGATCACACGTATAGGGTAGTAAATGTCTTACTGATCAATTCCATGGCGGTGGATGAACATGGTGCTGAAAGCAACATGACGTATTTTGAGGTGAACATCACAAAAAGCGTGTCACTTAAGTATATGTCTCTTGGTTTGTTCACACGTTTCCCATCTCTCTTCCTGGTGTTAGTACATCTTTTCGAAGAGTAACAATTTTTTTTTCTTTTTTAACCGACTGAATTGTCCACAAATGAAAAAGGACAATAGCGTAGTTCTACACAAGTTTTTCTGCGAACTCGTCAAGCTGTGCTTCCCAGCCACTGGGAAGACCATTGCCGCTTTGAACACCTGCTCCTTGCACCTGGAATTCCACCTCGGCGAGCTTCACCATGTTCTTCTTCGAAAGGATTTTCTCCATCGTATCCAAGCGGTCCTTCTTCATCGCATGGGTGTTGATGATCCCGTATTTCTTTCCCTCCATCCCACGGAGGTTCTTCAAAAACGTCTTCATATCCCGTTGCAGGCTGAATGCCTCGGCTGCCGCGGAAAACACATACACATCCGCCGCTGGTACCTTCCCCGGGTCAACCTCGTTAACCTTGAACAGCTGTACATTCCCGTTTTTCTCCCTGAGTTTTCCCCCAAGATACTCCACCAGTCTCTTCCCATTACCGTACCTTGAAAAATACACACAGACATAGTTCATATGCTCACCCGATGGAGAAACAAATCCCGGTATAAATAGATAGACAATCGAAATAACCTTTTTTTTTTAATTGTTGTAGAACGTGATGGTAAAGTTCTGTTCAAAACCACTAATCAACGTAAAAACATGAAACGGACCTGTCAGACTTTCTATGGACGCACGACAGAACACCCATCCCATGGAATAGTTCCCCGGGGCATCCGCAGACACATGGATCCCTAACGATGTTTCAGAAACTTCTGTCTCACTACCATGGAACTCCGCAGAAAGATTCTCAGGACTAAACCACGACTCGCACCACTCCGGGGTATCCTCGACAGAGAGATGGATACGATACGGGGTTCCTTCAAGGAGCCACAAGAGGAATCTCCCATACGCTCCGCGTACGACCGTTGATTGAACCGTGACGTTCACCATACGGGTTTCCCCATTTGAAATCGGTGTATCTGTTTGCGTCCCATTCCAACTGACCGTAAGGACATATTGCAGATGAAAGAGACTCCTACGATGAGGTATTCTCTGATGCATGTCCTCTTGTTCATACGAGATGGTCATTGAAGAACTCGCGTTAAAACCAGCATAATCATAGGCGATAGCCCGTATCGTATGGTTCCCAGATCCTTCCCAAGAATATTCAAAAGGTTCCTCTTCGATTTCCGCTCTCAATTGATCATCGACATACACCACAAGACGAGCAACACCACTTGCCCCATCACTGGCTTGAATAAGAACCCGAAACGTACAAAATCCAATCTTTTCTTTGACCAGGGACACGGTTGGAGGGCTCCTGTCGATCCCAAAGGTCCGGGAGTAGATGGGAGACGTATGTCCTTCTGCATCCATATAGTACCAATACAAGGTATGGAGTCCATCTATACTCACGATGATTGGTGTGGTAAGTTCCATCCAAACACCATCATCAATCTTTGCACAACAAATAATCCATTCACCAACAGGTTCAAAAGTAATAGTCACTGGACTGATATACCATCCGTTCTCCCCCATGGTTCCAGAGAGAAACACGCCCCTTGTTGTTGTCACAGGGATTTGATCATTTGGTAAACACTGTGCCAACGGCAGACATGAGAAACA
>JALOTN010000029.1 GCA_025457885.1 Thermoplasmatota archaeon
TCCCGTTGTGGTTTGAAAAGATGACTGAATCGGCCTTGGTATTTTATCCATTCTTCAACCGGTTTCCGTGGGACCTTTTTTTCTAAGATGAGTTTACTTTTCCCATTAAACGTCATAACATCATTTTCACATTCCCACAAGGACCATGCTCCTGAGTCTACTGCGAGTCTTCCCATCTCCACGGTTTTGTCCATGCTGAATCGCCAGCCTGGTGGACAGGGTGCGAGAATCTCAATATATTTTGGGCCAGGGATGTTCTTTGCTTTTGTTATTTTACTAATGACATCTTCAGGATAGCTAATGCAGGTTTGTGCTGCGTATGGGATATGGTGTGCAAGAATGATTTCTCCCATTTCCTTTCGAAACTCTTCTTTTCCCCCGACCGTTGTTGTCGTCCATGCGGCGTATGGGGTTGCCCCGCTTCTCTGGATACCTGTGTTTGAGTAGATTTGATTGTTATAGCAGATGTAGATGAAGTTTGTCCGACGTTCAAGGGCTCCGGAAAGTGCTTGGATCCCTATATCGTAGGTTCCTCCATCCCCTGCCCATGCTGCGACGGTGATATCAGTGCGTCCTTGTTGACGTAATGCTGCTTCTACTCCTGATGCACCCGCTGCTGCTGCTTCAAAGGCGATGTTCATCACCGGGACATCAAAGGAGGTGTGTGGGTAGAGGCTTTCGATGACTGCGGTGCAGCATGCTGGTATGACGAGAATGGTTTTTTTCCCTAAAGCTTTTAACACGAGACGTAATCCAATGGTTGCAGGGCATCCTGGGCAGGCCGCGTTTCCTTGTAAGAGACATTCATCGACCGGATAATCTTTCAGCGCCATTGTTTACTCCTCCATCCCGTACCAGGTTTGTTCCTTGGTTTTTCCCTGAATTGCTTTCTGGCACATGTCTTCTATGTCCTTATATGTGACGTCTTTTCCACCCAGACCGGCGATGAATCCTGTTACTTTTGTCCCTGATTCATCGAATAAAGCAGCTTTGACTTCGTTGAAGAGGACACCTTCCAGGCCGACCGAGATATTCCGGTCAATAACGATAAGGTCCGCTTGTTTTCCGATTTTTCGTATTTCCTCTGTTGGGAATGGGCGGATAACTCGTACACGAGCAAGTCCTATCTTCTGGCCTGCTTTTTGTAATTCATCGATAGCGATTTTGCTTTCAGCACCAATCGCACCCATGGAAAGAAGGATATGTTCGGCGTCTTCGCATTTATAATACTCAAGGAGGCCCCCATGGTAATATCCTGAGGTTTTCTTCCAATCTTTCGCAATCTGGGGAATCAGATGTTTCGCATGCATCTGGGCTTCCTGCATTGCTCGTCGAATTTTATAATAATACGCAGGACCGATAATGTTTCCAAATGTTGTTGGATTGTCGATATCAAGTTTCCAATGTGGAATATATCTACCTAGAAAATCATCGATGGTTTGTTGGGAAGCGATATCCGCTGGCATCGAAGTATGTGAAAGGATAAACGCATTAAGGTTCACCATCACAGGGAGGATGATTTTTTGATGCTCAGCAAGCTTAAAAGCTTGGATAACGGTGTCAAAAATCTCCTGGTTGCTGCTGCAGTAAATTTGGATCCACCCGGTGTCCCGTTGTGAGATGGAGTCATTCTCATCGACCCAGATGTTCCATCCTGGTCCGATAACTCGGTTGATATTACACATCACGATGGGGAGTCGCGCAAGAGCAGCCCAATGAAGCATTTCATGCATTAATAAAAGTCCATGTGATGAGGTTGCAGTAAACGTGCGTGATCCAGCAGCACTAGCCCCGATACATGCACTCATAGCGGAATGTTCACTTTCAACGCAGATATATTCGCCTTTGAATTCACCATGTGCCACATATTCAGCGATTGCTTCGACCAGTGTCGTTTGTGGTGTAATGGGGTATGCTGCGACTACCTCTGGTCGTGCCATGACTGCTGCTTTTGCTGCAATGCGATTACCGGTATCCATCATTATTGTCATTTCTTTTTTGCCTCCTCTCGCTCCATAATGATTGCTTTTACGTTACATTCATTTGCGCAGACGCCACAGCCTTTGCAGAAATCATAGTCGATACTAACAGAATCATCTTTCTCTCGATGGATGCTTCCTTCGGGACAAAAAATCCAGCAGCGGAGACACTTCACGCATTTTTTCTTGTCAAGGATTGGTCTAAACACTCGCCAGCTCCCAGTTTTTCCCATAGCGCCTATTTTTGGGTAGGAAAGACTTGTCTCCACGGGGTATTTCTTCAAAAACTCACCTCTGTTTGGTCATAGGCGTCTTGTGTTGCCTTTATGTTTCGGTCACTGAGTTCTTTTTTCGTCGTCCATTTGCTATTGATTGCTTGCTGTATAGATTTGAGTGTGACACGATTTAGGATTTTTGGGACTGAACCAAGGATGGGGGTATTAACAACAGGGATCCCTCCGACAAGTATGTCGTATTTCAATGCGATGCCAGTGGCATCGACAGTCGCAACAGTATATTGCTTGGAAAACTCGAAATCCTGTGGTTTTTTTCTCGTGTTGATGAGGACTTTACCTGATGGTTTCAATCCTTTCAATACATCAACAATCTCCATGATACTTTCATCTAACACAATAACGATATCTGGGTTATACACTTCGCTTCGTAAATGGATTTCATCCCCGGAGATTCTGGCAAATGCTCGTACTGGAGCGCCTCGTCGTTCTGCTCCAAAAAACGGGAACGCTTGTACTCCTTTGTTTCCATCTTGTAATGCAGCGCTTGCGAGAAGATTTGCTGCAGTGACTGCGCCTTGTCCGCCACGGCCATGAAAACATATTTCTACTAAGGATTTTGATGACACAATGATACCTTCCCGAAACTCGAAATGAAGATGCCCCATATAACTGTTTTGAAGCTTATCTTTATAATCAATGTTTGAGGGATTGTAATTTTGATTTCATGGTTACTTCTTTGTCTCGTCTATCATCGATTTTTATCTCCGTTATGATACGTTGTGCTCCTGCATCTGCGACCGCTTTGTGAGCTTTTTCGATTACTTGGAAAAGTGTGGGAAGATCGTTTGTTTCAATGACGGTTGCCATTGGGTTTGTCTGGAATGTTACGTGTTCTTTTTTTAATGTTTCAATGACGATGTTCACATATGTGCTGACACTGGTTCCTTCTCCAATAGGTGCGATGCTGAGTTGAGTGATGATCATATGATTCCCTTCCTTGTGTAAAATCTTCGTTTCCTCATTAATCTTTTGATGAACCCATTAAACAGATAAAAATATATATAAAAAGATATACATATATAGGCCTTATATTATGGGAACAACTCCGATTTATATCGAAAAATCAAGGAGAATATCATAAAAAAACTGATTATATCAATCGATTGAGTAAATCTCGATTGTGTATAATTTCATCATCGACGTTCTTAAAATCCGTCTTATCAAGATCTTTTATTTCCTGACTGACCAGTTCTAATATTCCAAGGATAGAGATAAGCGTCAGTTTGTTATGATAAAAACGACAGGCTTTTATTAATTCTCCATATAACTTTGTTTCCATAGCTTTGTATTCATTGAGTTTCGGGCTGTTAAAGACGTTTGGTTCTTTTTCCTCCATCACTCTAACCTCATAAAAAGGAATCTCCTTGTAATTTATAATCTTATTTATAAGAAAAAAAATATGCGTTATGAGCTCGAATGAATGCTATAGTGTGGTTTTAACCTCTTTTTCATGAATTCATCCATTGCATCAAACGCTTGTTCTAAGATTTCCATGGGTGGAAGAATCACTGCCCGGAAATGATCCTTGCCATAGGTCGCGCAGAATCCTGATCCATTGACCGTGAGCACATGTGCTTCTTGTAACAAATCAAGAACAAATTCTTTATCGTTCTTCCAAGGTCCTTTTCCCATCGCCTCAATTTTTGGGAAAATATAGAAAGCTCCATCAGGTTTTGCAGTAGAAATTCCTTCAATCTCATTGAGACGTTTATACGAAAAATCACGTCGTTTCCGTAATTTATTGTTTACCTGCTCGATATGATCCTGTGGTCCCTGTAATGCTTGAATGCAAGCGAGTTGACAAACAGAATTCGCACAAAGCCGCGAACGAGCAATCCTCATGAATGCCTCCTGGATTTCATCAAGCTCCCCAGTATGTTTAAACATGGTATATCCAATACGCCATCCCGGCATGATATAGACTTTAGAAAAACCATTAAACGTGATAATTGGTACGTCTTTTGTAAGAGAAGCGGTTGCATACTGTCTCCCATCGAAGGTCAAATCATCATAGATTTCATCGGAGATAACCATAATATTGTGTTCACCAGCAATATCAATGATATCTTTCAGCACCTTTTTAGAGTATAAAGCACCCGTAGGATTATTTGGGTTGATTAGCACTATTCCTTTTGTTTTTTCCGTGATTTTTTGCCGGATATCATCGACGTCAGGCTGCCAATTCTCTTTTTCAATACAATGGTAGGGGACCGGTTCTGCATCAGCAAATTTCGTAATCACGTTGTACTGCGGGTATGTCGGGCCAGGAATCAGCAATTGGTCTTTTGGATCCAACGAAGCATTCAGTAGCATTTGAAGACCCTCTGTGACCCCTGTTGTTACACAAATATCATCAGGTTCGTAAGAGACGTTATTCCTTTTCTTTTCGCGCTCAATGATAGCCTGTCGTAACTCAAGAAAACCCTCAGAAGGAGCATAGCCATTATGTTGCTGGTTTGCAGATTTGTATAAAGCATCCTTGATATGTTGTGGGGTGTCAAAATCATACGCATTTGGATCGCCAATATTCAACTTTAAAATTTTTATTCCTTTCTTTTCTAACTGCTTCGCCGGGATAAGGACATCTCGAATCGCGTATTCTACACCCTGGGCACGCTTGGATGGTTTTATTGTCATATTCTCAAGACCCCAGATAGGAAATTCACATAAAAAGTTGATGGTTTTCAAAGCAAATGCCTGATAATAACCTGTGAAAAGGTGTCATTATATAAAAGTCACATCATATCCTGTTTAACCATACAGATAAACATATTTCGTTCCTTTAAATACGTGATATGTTCACTGACAAAGAGGGAAGATCCGTCTTTTTTCTTATGAATACTCTTAATTTGAGTGCTTCCTTGTTTTTTAATATTTTCGAGACTTGCCTTGATATCCTTATATGACTCAAGATACACCACATCTGCAAAGGTAAGATTTAACATCTCATCCTTAGTAAACCCAAGTTTCTTTTGAATATCATTTGTACAATCAATGATTTTTGCGTTTTCATCAAACAAAATCATGTAATCGAATTCTTGTTCTGAGACCGTAGTAATAGACGGGTTTAACAGCGGATTTCCCATCGATTGTTGTTGTAAGACTTTATGAAGTTGTTTATACGTCTCACTTAACTTTTGCTCTAGTTCTTCTATTTTATTCTCAGCAACTTGGTATTCGGTAGCATCCCTACTGAAGCAGCGTAGCCCTTTAAAGGAACCGATACTGTCAAATACGGGGATACAAAACGAGCGTACCCATACAGAATGGGTTGTGTCTTGATACAACCAATGTAAATCTAATTTGCTGGTGGAATCCGTTTTTTGTTGGGAGAGAATATAAACAATATCTTTGAATTTGTTTCCATCCTCTGGTGTCAAAAACCTGATGATCTCCTTTCCAATGATTTGTTTAGGGGTATATCCAAGGGTACCTGTTATTTTGCCAGAGCATTTTGTGCAAACCCCTTTGTCATCAGTCTCCCAGATCCATCCATCTATCTTTTTTAAAAGGATCTCATATTTGGCTTCTGCTTCTTCCTTTGCTTTGACCGCATCTTGGAAAATCTCTTCTTTTCTCACGCCGACCTTATTAATAGCAAGTTTAAGACTTGCCATAACTCGGTCTAAGGAGTTTGTGAGATTGTTAATCTCATAAATTTCGCTTTTTTCCAGTTCCACATCTAAATTCCCTTTACTTATCTCATCAATGTTTTTTGTTAATTTTACAAGAGGCATGGAGATAATATAGGAGATCACAAATGCGACAGCTAAGGTTATAAAGACGATAAGGCCTAAAAAGAGTGTCATGATTTCTAAACCTTCAAATCCAATTATCATCGCAATAGGTATAAGCGATATCACTAGACACATGATGGTTAATAACCAACGTAATCTCATTATCTCACCTTTGGTTCTCCTCTTTCCTCGTTATTGATTTGTTTATTTTCATCTTTTCGGTTTTCTTGCCCAAAAATCTTCCCAATATTTATTTTAAGATCATTTGCGTGGGTATGACGGAGAATCCTTTGTTTCTCCAATAAAATAACATACTCTGTAAGGTCTTCACGATTCAGTGAATGCTTGTTTTTTAATTCATTAAATTCAATATCACCCATTGGTCCAAGAGTGTTGATAAGCTCATTTCGTATCTTTTTTTCTAACTCACCTTTTTGTGAAAAGAGGACTTTGATAGGTTCTATATCATACACAGGGGTGAGGGGAATGGTGAAATAAAAAGTTGAGCCTACATTTAACTTGCTCTCCACCCATATCTTTCCTTTTTGAGCCTCAATTATCCCTCGGCAGATGGTAAGACCAAGTCCGGTACCCCCGTAGTTTCTGCTTAATGACCCTTCGACTTGGTAAAAGGGTTCGAAGACACGGATTTGATCTTCAGTACTTAGTCCAACTCCCTGGTCTTTAACGCTAAATAAAATATGATCATTTTGGAGTACAGCATTGATTTCTATGGTACTATTCTGTGGAGAAAACTTTATTGCATTATGAACAAGATTTCGTAAGACTTGGCTAATTCTGTCGGGGTCTATTTCTATAATCGGAAGTTGATTGGGGAGTGATGCCAAAGAAATGTTTTTTTCTTTTGCAAATCCGGTCATGAATTCTATTGTTTCTTTTATTGTTTCATGAAGATCAGTTTTTCTAAAAGCGAATTTTAATCGAGCGGCCTCAATTCGAGATATTTCAAGAAAATCTTCAATGATTTTATTGAGTCGTTCTGCATTGCGTAGGATGATAGTGAGACTTTCCTTTTGTTTATCTGTGAGTTTTCCAAAATATTCTTGTTGGAGCATTTGTAGTTGGGCTTTCAGGGGGGTTATTGGTGTGCGAAGCTCATGGGAGGTGATGCTAAGGAATTCTGATTTTGATCGGTCAAGATTGTTACGTTCTTCTTCCATTTTGCTTAATGCAAGCGCGCTTCGGTTTAACGCATCGGATAATTGTGTGAGTTCGTCATTCGTTTTAATGTTTGTTTGTATTTTGAAATTTCCTTTTTCAAGTTCCTGTGCTGCTTTGTTGAGATCATGAATAGGTTTTGAAAAAGACCGAGATATTATGAAAAAACCAATAAGCATGGTGTTCACTGCAATAAGAATTATTATGAGTAAAGCAGATGCGTTAAGGAGCATTCGTTGTTGAACAAAGAATTCTGAGTTTTCTAGTAGGAATGAATTTGCAATGAGATAAAAATAACCAATCCCAATCCCTGGTGCGACGAGACCGACGAGGAGGAACAGTAGGGTGAGTTTTATATGAATATGGCCCATGATGTAGTTTTTAAGTTCGAAGGGTTCTCTCATTATTGTTTCTTTCCTCCGCTTATTGAGTGAAATGGTGTTTTGATAGAATATTTTATATTTTGTTTTTCCTTGTTTATTATCATTTCATTTCCCATTTTTTTATACCAAATTTGATATGGTATTTCAAGACTATTTTGACTATTGAGTTTTTATCAACATCGATTCGTGCAATTCAATCATATGGAAATTGACACCGATGTCTTCTAATTTCATGAGATATTTTTTATCAAGGGAATTTTTAAAATTTTGGATGAATTCATGTTTGATGTTCTCACCTAATGATTGACTGATTGTTTCAAGAAGTTGTTGGATAGCACGTCTTGCATCGGTTTCTGAAATCTCATCAATGTTCCCAGCAATTTTTATAAGATACATCTCACCAATTTTCGTAGCAGGTTCTACATATATGACTTTAAGGAACTCATATTTTAATTCGATTTTACGAAGAAAGGTATTAAGCACAAAAATCGCATAATCCTCAGAACTACTTTTTCCAATAATGTCGATCATAGTTTTTATAATATGAGTAAAAACAGCACAATAACCAATCCCCTGTGAGGTGATATTGACTCCCATCTCCTTTAGTTTCGAAAGGTAATCAAAGGTTAAATGAGTTTTTAAATCATCTGCAATTGAATTACGACCTAACTCAAGTAGCGCTTTATCCGTCTCAAAGAGGATTGCAGTCATTGCTCTTCCTAAATCTTCATTTTCTAAATCATTGAGGTTCTCTTTGACTACAATTTCCTCAGAACCTAACGTATATCTGACATCACTAATCAAAATAGAACTTAAGAAAGGATGTTGAGGTTGTAACTTATTTACATTTTGTTGAAGATTAGATAAAGCAAATGACTTTGAAGTCTGCTTTTCGACTACCTCAATAAGTACTTTTAAAAATCGTCGGATTACATCACTTTTCTGAAGCTCAAGGAGATTAATCGTTTTATTTTCTATGATAACTGTCGATTGCATTAAAGTTAAATCAACGTCCATTTGCTTTAGGAGTATTTTATCATATTCGATACCAATTTTCTCTCGAGTTTCCCGTAGGAAAAAGAATCCTGCGGTCTTTCCCAAAGAGGTCATTATTCGAGTCACAAGCTCTTTTAACGCAACTCCCACCTGTTTCGGTGGTATGTCATTCAGAGCCTCTTTCACTGACACAATTCCTTCTAATTCCAATGAACGAGAATTTTTTATTTCCACCTCACGCAAAAACGGATACATTAACTGAACTTTCTTAAGAAGATTTTGTATGGTTATCACTGCATACTCTTGAGACGTCTTTCTCCCAATAATATCAATCATTGTCTCAATGAACTGACGGGTAACATCAGCAGTATCCAGCATTACGATCCCATCTCACACTCTAACAGTATAGCAATTGAGTGGCTTCCATCTCCAATTATACATAATACCAAGGTTCTTTAAATGTCTTGCTTTCAAACAACTCCTCTCTTTTTCTGAAAAAAAATTAAAAAATTCAAAATTTAAAGGAGATCATTTCAAGAAGGTTTTCATAAAAAAAGAAAATATCATTAATTTTATATAGTATATAAGAGTTGATTGCTGTAGATGGTAAAAACAATACTTGTTGTTGATGATTACTCAGATATAGTCATTTCAGTAAAACAAGTTTTAGAAGATTCCACAGGTGAATATCGCGTTATTGGAGCGGATAGCGGGGAAAAATGCTTTCAACTTTTGGAACAATCTTCACCCCTCCCGGATCTCATCCTTTTAGACATCATGATGCCCGGGATGAGTGGATGGGATGTCGCTGCACGGATAAAACAAAACGATAGATGGCGCAACGTCCCTATCGTTTTCTTGACAGCAAAAGGAGATGAGATGAGCATCGGAATCGGTCATCTCGCCTCAGAAGATTATATCGTAAAACCTTTTGATATCATGAAATTGAAAGACTCGGTGAAACGAATCCTCCACCAACCATCACCATAAAAAAATTACACCATATCCTCACAGGTTTTATATTTACGTAATCTCCTAAAAGACATATCCTTTCTTGAATAAATAAACATCTTTTTGATATTTCATCGGAACGATATAATTATATGGGAGAACTTCGTATATACTTATAGAAATATAATATTATGAAATAGCTCACAAGCTCTCACTAACACATGACCTCTTAAGAAGAATCTATCTAACAAATTCTTCTCATCAAAAAAATGATAAACTTTAAGAAATGAGTTTCCATCAATTAATGGGGGATATTCGTATATGAAGAATAAAATTCCATTATCAAAAAAAGGCTATACTTTTGGTGTGTGTTTCACCTTAATGATCTCCATAGGGCTTGGAGGATTTCTCACCGCACAAGAAATAACAAACAATATTTCACCCTCCATTATTGTAAAGATTAACCTATCCGAACCATGGATCTTTCCTAAAATCATCGAAAAGCACCTCACTATTCTTGAAATTGATCAAAAGAAGACATCAGTCATTGTCTTGGTGTCTGCAGACGAATTAACTTGGTTATCCTCAATGAATTATTCATATCAAATCGTCTCGGATGTCGAAGCAAAAAAACACGGGTGGATTCATTCAACGGATTTCAATCGAGATTTTCATTCGTATTCTCAAATGACGACAGAACTACAATCCATCGCATCTACCTACCCTGATATTGCTCGTTTATATGACATTGGGCACAGCGTGCAAGGTCGGACTCTCTGGGGATTAAAAGTGACAGACAATCCAGATGATGAAGAAAATGAACCTGAGGTTCGTATTTGTGGTAATCATCATGGTGATGAATACATGTCTGCTGAACTACCATTGAATCTCGCTTGGCTGCTTGTTCAAAATTACAGTATTGATCCTACCATCACAGATTTAGTGGATAACCGGGAGATTTGGATTATTCCAATGGTCAACCCTGATGGACATGAGGCAAACACCCGTTATAATGCTCATGGTGTGGACCTGAATAGAAACTATGGATATATGCCTGAGAGTGCAACCCCTTATTCAGAGCCGGAGACTCAAGCGATGCGGAACAACGCATTACAGAACAACTATGTTCTCTCCTTATCGTTCCATTGCTCCGGAAACATTGTAAATTATATATGGAATTATAAAACCCAACCTGTTGCTGATAATCCTGCTGTTGTCTTTCTCTCAGAACAATATGGATCACATAACGGTTATTGGGTCGTCGAGGGATATGATTGGTATCAGACCTTAGGAGATTGTAATGATTTTAGCTATGGATGTCGGGGAGATATTGACTGGACCATTGAAGTCCAATCCTCTGGTGAAGATCAAGCATGGAATCTCAACCGGGATGCGATGCTGGAAATTATCGATGCCGCGGAGATGGGACTTACTGGTGTGGTGACGAATGCGAATACGGGACAGCCGATTCCTGCAACCGTCTGGGTTGAGGAAGCATTCTGGCCTTGTTTTGCTGACCCTGATGTTGGGGATTACCATAAAATCCTCCTGCCGGGTAGCTATACAGTGCATTTTCAAGCAAATGGATTCGAAGAAAAAATAATTACTGTCGATGTAGAGAGTGGTGAACCTACTGTTTTAAATGTTGCCTTAACCCCTGCTCCTCAATATTTCGCTTACCAGGTGACTACCTGTGCTTACTATGCGCCATCCGATAATTATCAGAACAACCCTACAGATGGTATCGCTTGCATTGGAATCCCAGATGATAACTGTGCATCATTAGGTGTTGGAGGTTATATCATACTTGATATGCTGAATCCTATTACTGATATCCCAGATGCAAATGATGTAAAGATATACGAAGGAGACTCAACCAGCGATGGATACCAAGTCCTTGTATCAAGTGATTGGCAAGGTCCTTGGGTATCTCTAGGTTCGGGTATGGGCACAGCAGAGTTCGATTTAGCAGACGGCTCTGTAGAGTCAGCGCGTTACGTGAAAATTGTGGACGATGGAAATGGGAACCCCTCCGAGGTTCGACCAGCAGCTGATATTGATGCAGTGGAGAACCTAGCAACGGCAAACCAAAACCAACCTCCAGACAATCCAATGAAACCTGAAGGTCCGACTGCTGGTGGAACCAACATAGATTATACATATACAACTATGACCGATGATCCGGAATCACAACAGGTCTTTTATCAATGGTCCTGGGGAGACAGTAGTAGTTCCTGGATTGGACCATTTAATTCTGGGGCGACGATGCAGACCACACATCAATGGAATGCATCAGGAGATTATCTTGTCAAAGTAAAAGCAAAGGATTCTGAGGGTGTGGAAAGTGGTTGGTCTGATGCTCTCGAAGTTCGCATTGAGGATGCACCTCATTTAGAAATAGGAGAAATAACCGGTGGTTTTGGGAGTATTACGACAAAGATTCATAACACAGGCGCTGGAGATGCGATTAATGTAAACTGGTCAATCTCTCTTCAGGGGGGTCTTGTTTTCCTTGGCCGACAAACAACCGGAACAATTCTGAAGATAATTCCAGGATTAAGCCCGCAAATTCAATCCAGTTTTATCCTGGGTCTTGGAAAGGTGACTATCGAGGTGACTGTGGGAACAACCGAAAAAACTGCCTTGGCATTCCTTCTTGGACCCCTTGTGATTGTACAACAATAATACCGGTCGTTTTCTTTTTTTTATTTTTCTTTTTTCATAAATGATAGTATAAAAACTCTCTTGAGAGTGAAATGAAGATTTTCCTTCTATATTACTAGGAGAAAAACGATTCTTAATATAGGAGCAATCTTATTTTTTTTTTTATGAATACATTCGTTTTCATATGGTCGATACATATATAAATACGAATTTTGTTAGTGTTAATTATTAGTAGAGTTATTACTAGGGGATATGAAGAATGACATGGAATAATGGAAAAAAGATAATTATTCAAGCAAGTGTCGCATTGATCCTTCTCTTTTCGATTGGAGTAAGTGCAGTGCATCCACTCTCATCAACTGATAGAACCTCTGTTCAATCCAGTTTCTCGTATGGGGATATTCCCTATATCACAGTGACCATCACCCCTTCATCGTTGAATTTTGGGCAATGCACATTAGCCGGGCAAACCTTCACCACAATTCAATTATCTGATGAAGGTGTCTCAACTGCCGTCGGTGATGCACAATTACCAGTCATCTCCCGGTTTTTTGAAATCCCGTTTGGTGCGAATCCACAGTTAATTATTGAATCAGAAACCTGGGAGACGGTCTCATTAAATTCTTTACACTTACCTAGCATGGTTGCACCTGTTCAACCTTCGTTAGTTAAAATCGAGGGAGCCTCAGTTCCTTTTACGAAGAATGATGCGTATTATACAATTGATGCATTCCAACCAAGTTCCTTTGCAACCATTAAGACATTAGGGGAATTACGAAGTCGTCAAATCGCCTTCCTTCAGGTTTCTCCTGTTCAATACAACCCTGCCTTAGGAGAAATGAGAATTTTGACCCAATGCACCTTACGCATTGACTTACCTGGCAGTGATCTGGTCCAGACCGCTCAAAATATTGACCGATATTCCACAACATCGTATGATCAACTACTTAAGACATCATTTGTAAACTTTGGTGATTTGCAAGGAACGGGACGACTTGGTCCGCGACAAGAAGGATATCTGATTATTGTTCATGATGCTTTCTTTGATGCGATTCAACCATTGGCTGATTGGAAAAACTCTAAGGGTTTTGACGTTACTGTCACGACAACCTCTGAAATTCCAGGGGGCCCAACCAAAGAGAACATAAAAAATTATTTTGTTGATGCATACAATAACTGGCCGATTCCACCATCCTATATTTTATTGGTTGGTGATGTCGCCCAGATTCCAACATGGACTGGTTCAGATTCAGGGACATGTACAGACCTTTATTATGTCACGATTGATTCAGGGAATTATTTTGCCGATATGATTATCAGCAGGTTCTCTGCAGCAACGGCTCAGCAAGTCACTGCGATGGTTGATAAAACTCTTTATTATGAGGAAGGTAATTTTGAGAATGACGCATGGGTAAAAAAAGCAACGTTCATCGCATCTAGTGATATGGGTGGAATGGCAGAAGATACTCATAATTACGTAATAGATTTGTATTTGAGTCCAAATAATTATTCCTGTGATAAAATTTGGGAATCGCAAGGTGGTAATACAGCAGATATTACAAACGCATTAAATGACGGAAGAAGCCTCTGTATTTATTCTGGTCATGGGTATTCTGGTGGATGGGCTACTGGTCCATATGATCAAGGTGATGTACAAAATCTTCAGAACCAAGGGATGTATCCTTTTGTCACTAGCCATGCTTGTTCAACAAATCCATTTAGCGAATCTGAATGTTTTGGTGAAACCTGGCTGCGGGTGGAAAATAAAGGGGGTATCGCATTCTGGGGTGCTT
The DNA here is from genome assembly GCA_025457885.1 of Thermoplasmatota archaeon. GTDB lineage: Archaea > Thermoplasmatota > E2 > DHVEG-1 > DHVEG-1 > SM1-50. The sequence continues at coordinate 13,979 of JALOTN010000029.1, forward strand.
CAGCATCCACGTATTGGGATGAAGATGATATCTTAGAGAAACGGATGTTTAAAGCATGGTGGGAAGATAATCTTGGGACCATTGGTGGGATGACCAACATGGGTTTATTTTATCTCTATCAGGAATATGGTGGTGGTGGAATGACTCAGTATTATTTCGAGGCTTATAATGTCCTTGGTGATTCCTCCGTGGAAATCTGGCGTGGTCAGTCCCCTGGGGAAAACACTCCACCGCAGACTCCAGCAAAACCAACAGGACCGACCACAGGGGAAGCCGGTGTTGAATACACCTTTACCACTAGTACGATTGATCCTCAGAACAATGATGTTTATTATATGGTCTACTGGAGTGATGAGGTGAGTGACTGGCTCGGTCCGTTTGAGTCTGGTGAAACAGTGAGTCTGACCCATACATGGGATGCAGTTGGGGAGTATACAGTCATGGTCAAAGCAAAGGACACCCAAGGTTTTGAAAGTGGCTGGTCAGAGCCTGCCCAAATCAGTATCATCGCATTACCTCGCCTTGAGATAGGGAACCTCTCTGCGAGTTTCGGGAGTATTTCTGTGCAGATCCGAAACGTTGGTGCGGGGGACGCGATTAATGTTAACTGGTCGATCAGTCTTGAGGGGAAACTGGTGTTTCTCGGTAAAGATGCCTCAGGGACATTCTTGAAGATCGCGCCTGGGTTTAGCCCAAAAGCAAAAACCGGATTCTTATTCGGATTTGGGAAAACCGATATCCTAGTAACGGTCGGTGATTTGCAGAAGACCGCGCAAGCTACCTTATTTGGGCCCGTGGTCTTAAAGATTATAGAATAATCCCTTCTCATCTTTTTTTTCTTTTTTTTATTTTTAACAGGATATAAAAATTATTAAAATTACATGTTTGTCATGATTTTACCTTCATTCTCATAGACGTAATAGAAAGATTCCGAGGATCTCTAGATACTGATCTACTGTTTGAAGTATTTATTTTTAGAAACGTATATTAAGTATGATAAGATATATTATTTGGTTTATTGGGGGAACTACCTATGGTTATAAAAACTCTTTTCCGGAAAAAAAAGCTAGTAAAGACGCTAGAGATCCTGACTGCATTCCTGATTTCAACTTTGTTTATCGGGAGTGCCGCTTCGATTGCAATTACCCAAACATCGATACATCCAAATAATCCTCTTCGAGTGGATCATGATGTGGCAGTTGATAGCATCGATGCCCCGGTTACTGGGAACGCTGGTGCAATCGCACCGACTGTGACGATTTCAAACAGTGGGGATACTGATGAATCGAACGTCCCTCTCCATGTTCTTATTGGGAAACGACAGGTGAGTGGAACCATTGAGGATTTCGAAACAACCAACGGTGGGTACGTTGGGTCTGGGACACCTTCCGTTATTTGGGAATGGGGCACACCAACACAGTCCACGGGACCAACAGGGGCGCATTCTGGTGTGAAGGTCTGGGGGACTGACCTTGACGCAAACTACCCTTCCTCTTGTAACAATAAATTAGATACTCCTCTATTTACGGTTCCTTCTTTTGCAGAACTGGTGTTCTGGCATTGGTATGACACCGAGGCTTCCTATGATGGGTGTAATGTCAAGATATCAACGGATGGCGGATCGACCTGGGCTGTTCTCACGCCTGAGGGTGGATATACCGGGAACGCGAACTCAGCCAATCCTTTATATCCTGAGCCGATCTGGACAGGACATGTCCAGAAATACTGGGAAGAAGAAACCATTGACCTGAGTGCATACAACGGGATGGAAGTGAAAATCAGATTCCATTTTGGTTCAGATACTTCTGTACAATATCCTGGATGGTTCATCGATGATGTCGGTATTATCTCCAGCTCCTGGATCAATGAGTATGATCAGATACAATATTTCGACATCGCATCAGGAAGTACTATCCAGGTTACGATGCCGGTCTGGACCCCTGCGGATATCAACGTGCAAGAGAATGTTGCAATTGATTATCTTGCGGAGGCAACCGTGACCCTGGCTGGAGACCCAACTCCTGAGAATAATTATCTTGCCGCACCATTTACGTTCTCCTTTGGGTATTTCCATGATGTCGCTATCACGCAGATTGTCTCACCCACAGATGGGCAGGCACAGACGATGACTCCGGAGGTGATTCTTGCCAACAACGGTCAGAACGAGGAATCCACCGAAGTCAGTATGCTTATTGAGAAAGCCCAATACACCTTGTATCTTGAGGAATATTTCGAAGGTGATTTCCCACCAGCAGGATGGACGAATCAGATTATCCAGAACCATGGATGGGTGAGAAATGATCAGACTGCTGATAATCGACCGAACTATGCGGGTGGCGATGGATACTGCGCTGATGCTGATGCAGATGATATCGGCTCAGCTGGACCCTGGCCGATGGATTGCGCGTTGATTTCCCCCGCGATGGATCTTTCTTCGGTGTCCGGGGCGATTTTCTCGTATACTGCCGCGTTTAACGCGTTGAGTGGTGATTACGCGGATGTCGATATCAGTGTGGATGGGGGTGCGAACTGGACGAACCTGCAACACTGGACAACGGATCATAGCCCTTCAGGTCCTGGAGAAGATGTCCAATTCGATATCTCTGCGTACTGCGGGTATTCGAATGTTCAAATCCGGTTCCATTATTTTGCGGATAGCTGGGATTGGTATTATGAGGTCGATAACGTACGGGTGTATGAGGTTGATTTCATCACCGAATACGATGAGACCATCCTGGTGGAGATTGGTGCTGGGGAGGTCGTAAATGTCATCTACCCGGACTGGACTCCTGCGGACATCACGTTTGGCTTTGACCTTGATTACCGAGTGACAACCACCGCGACCATTGATGAAACCGATGGGGACCCAAGTGATAATCAAATCCTGGATTGGATCACATTGACCTACATTCATGACATGGGTGTCTCTGAGGTGACCGAGCCGACAGGCCCAAGTGGGAACTGGCCACCCGGGACGTATAGTGTCGCTGGTGTCGTGAAGAACTTCGGGTCGTTCACAGAATATTCTATTGTGATAAATACCAAGATATGGAAACTTGAGGCTAAAAGTGATATCCTGTTCTATGAACAGAATGTGACGGTTCCGGTCCTGTCAAGTGGGATGTCTACGGCGATAACCTTCCCGGATGTCACCTTTGAGAATGCTGATGAGGGTGATTTCCGTCTGGAAATGAAAACGATGCTTGCTGGTGATGATTCTCCAAGCAATGACAAAAAAACCATGAGCTTCGTGATTCAAGCCCCTGATGTGACGCCACCGGTGACAACCGCGGAGCTTTCAGGGACCCAGGGGCAAAACAACTGGTATGTCTCCAATGTCATGGTGATGCTTTCCGCAACCGATCCAGCGGGGAAATCGTTTAAGGGAGTCGGTGGGAATAAATGGCCTCTTGGAGTGAATCATACCTATTATAAGGTGGATGATGCTGCAGATTGGACGATTTATGAGACCCCCGTAATCGTGAGTGCTGATGGGGAGCATACCGTCTTGTTCTACTCTGATGATAAGGCGATTCCTCCGAATGTGGAGGCTGTCAAGAGCATCAGTTTTAAAATTGATAAGACCGCACCAACTATCCTGGAGTATACGGCCACTGCACAGAATGCCTTAAAGACCAAATGGCTGCTCGAATGTGATGCCGAGGATCTGGCTAGTGGGGTTGTTCTTGTGGAGTTCTACGCGGATGATGCCCTAGTGGGGACCGCAACTGCTGCACCTTATGAGTTCCTGGTGGAGCACGCGATTGAGACGACGCAGTGTATTGTCTATGATGCCGCAGGGAACTCTAAGATGAGTGATCTGGTGACCTCTTATGAGGCGGGGTATCAGACGCAGTATTTTAATAGCCTGCAGGTTCTCCAGCAGAAACAACTCTAAAATCCACCATACGACGGAGTGACGTAAATGTTCACTCCTTTTCCCATTTTTTTCCTTTTTAGCTGAACCAAATTTTCCTATCTATTTAATGATATTATATATTATGAGAGCGTGTTTTTTGATGGTGCGTCGGATTATTTTTGATGAATTTTTCCCCGTTTCTACTGATTTCTAATATGGTTAATATATAATGGTTGAAACAAGGTGATTACTGATTCTATCAAGGTGAGTTTCTCCAGAAGTGATATTTCAATTCTTTTTATTTAATTTAAAATATTAATATATATATCTGGTGCGAAACATTTATTAAGACCATGCGCATTTAAGAAGAGTAAGGCGAGGTAAAATTTTATGAAAGCAAAACATAGTGTATGGAAAAATAAGCTAGTGAAGACTATGTTTCTTTTGGCCGTCGTCTCAGTCGCCGCACTCTTTATAGGTGGTGCAGCCTCTGCAGCATTACAGCCAGGAGATACTAAGACACAAGACAATAAAACCATCACTTCTTTAAGCAATGTTTATGCAAAGATAGATGGTTTAGCACCCAAGACCACTGCAAAGTATAGTCCGATACAGCATCAACCAGTGTTGGACCGGGGTTATTTCTATGCGTATAACGCTTATGACCCAAGTGGCGCACACGATATGGGACCAATTACGTTTGACACCCCTGATGCAATTACGTTACTTGCAACAGGTGTCTTCCCGAACTTCTGTGGTGGCGCTGACATGGACGAAGAAGGAAACTGGTACGGTTGTGACTATGCTGGTGGATTATACTCCATTGACATGGATACCGGTGCCCAAACCTTCATCGGTTCTACCATTGGTGTTAACGGGATGACCTATGATTTTACCACTGGCATATGGTATGTCACCAGTGCAAACACCTTATACACCATGGATGTGACCTCTGGAGCAACCACTTCGATTGGTTCTCATGGAGTGTCGAACACCTTCATTGGACTTGCCTGTGACATCGATGGAAACATGTACGGGTATGATGTCCTTTGGACCGGGGATAGCACCCTTTACTCCGTTGACAAATCAACTGGTGTTGCTACCGCTATTGGATCCATGGGATATGGGTTCGTGTATGCTCAGGATATGGGATATGACCGAGACAACGATGTCCTGTATATCGCTGGGTATTTCAACGACGGAACACCCTCTGCATTGTTAACCTGTGATGTGGACTCTGGTGCCTGTACCATTGTTGGCTCTTTCGAGGGCGGCATGGAAGTCGATGGGTTCGCAGTCCCCTTTGTCGGGTTTGTCTATGACCATGATATTGGAATCACCAGTATCGTGAAACCAGCCACTGGAAACGCCGGACCAATCACCCCGGTTGTGAAAGTGAAGAACGCTGGGTTATACACCGAGACCAACGTCCCAGTGCAACTCTTGATCGGAAAGGAACTCATCAGTGGAATCGTTGAGGATTTCGAAGCGACCGATGGTGGGTACACACATGCTCCAAAGCTTCCACAGCCTGATGCATGGGCATGGGGAGCACCAACCTCTGGGCCTGGTGCCGCACACTCCGGGTTTAACGTCTGGGCAACCAACCTAGCCGGGAACTATCCACCAAGCATGTGGTGTTATCTGCTTACTGCACCGTTCACTGTACCAAGTGGCGCGATGTTTAACTTCTGGCACTGGTACTATTTCGAGAACAACTATGATGGTGGGAACCTTAAGATCAGTACCGATGGTGGAGTCACCTGGACACTTATCACCCCAGTCGGATCCTACCCTGGATCAATGCCGTATAACCCGTTCATGACCGGTCAGGCAGCCTACAATGGACAAAGCGGTGGCTGGAAACAAGCCAACTTCGATCTGAGTGCCTATGAAGGCCAACTTGCCCAGATCATGTTTGAGACAGCCTCTGACTCGTCTGTTCAATACACTGGTTGGTACATCGATGATGTCGGGTTTACTATCACCAGCTGGGTCAATGAGTACACCCAGACAGCAACCATTGCATCGATCGCCCCTGAAGAGGTCGTTGAACTGTCCTTCCCAACCTGGGCACCTTCCGATCTTGGCTTAGTTGAGAATGTCAACGTGAACTACAACGCAGAGGCAACCGCTCTCTTAGTCGGTGATGAGAATATCAACAACGATTACAAGGAGAAAGCCTTCAATTTACATTATGGATTCTTCCATGATGTCGCAGTCACTGAGATTATCTCTCCAGTCGATGGACTCGCAGTCACACAAACACCTGAGGTCGTCATTGAGAACCATGGTCAGAACGCAGAGACTGTTGAAGTCGAAATGACCATTGGAAAAGCCGTGTACACCACCCTGCTTGAGGAAGATTTCGCTGGTGGCGTGCCACCCGCTGGCTGGGGAACCAACTACCCTGGTAACTGGTACAGCAGCAGCACGAACTACGCCGGTGGAGTCGCACCTGAAGCGATCTTCTCTTGGACTCCCTCCAGTGTCGGTGAACATCTGCTCTACACCGGGAACATTGACACGACCGGGTTTACCGCCTTGGCCTTGAAATTCAAGGAATACGTCAACGACTATAACGGTGATTACACCTTGAAAGTCGTGACCTCTATTGATGGCGGAGCAACCTGGCAAGATGCGTACGTGCGCGCGGGAGGCCCCTATGGACCAACCACCACAGAGATCACTTTGACCGCTGCCAATGGTATCGGATCAGCCACTTTCATGATCGCTTGGGATATGAGCGGTGATTCCTTCAACATCAACTACTGGTACATCGATGACGTCTGGATGGGTATCGTGGACATGATCGACGAATATGCTGAGTCTGCGTTCGTTGATGTCGACGCAGGCGCAAGTGCCAATGTCATCTTACCAGACTGGACACCATCTGATATTCCATTCGCCAACGCAATCGACTATCTTGTCAACGTCGAGGCAACCTTATACGGTGTCTCCGAATCTGAGTTCTACACCTACGGGTTCGAAGACTGGGTCCCCTACACACCACCAGTGTTCCCACCAAGCGGATGGGCTGTCTATAACGTCAACACTGGAAACGCCTGGGTATCAAGCACCTCTGGTTATCGCACTGGGACTGGTTGTGCCAAATGCACGTATGACTATGCAGTACAACCCAACGATGACTGGCTTGCAACAGGACCTATTGTTGTCGCACCTGGTGAATACTTCAGCCTCTGGGTCGACACCTACAGCTACGGTGACGATGAATACGAAATCTACATGTCCACCACTGGGAACACCCCCGCTGATTTCCTCGCAGGAACATTACTGCAGGGCGTCTACTATCCAGTGCCCACCGTCTACACCCAATACACCTTTGACATGTCTGCCTATGCTGGCCAAACCGTTTGGTTTGCGATTCGCTACACTGGCTGGTATGCCTGGTATATCTGGGTTGATGATGTCCACTTACCTGATGGATCCTTCCAAGGATTCGAGGGTTCTGGGAACAACTTCCCTGGCTGGGTTAACTACCAATATGGCAGTTCAAGCACATACAACATGTTCGTTGGTGTTACTAGTGGAACAAGCCCAACCTGTTCACCGCACAGCGGCACCTACATGGCAAAATACGGATCATACAGTGTTCCATCAGGAGCAAGCTGTCTGTTTGTGAAGAACACACCGTTTGACTTCACTGGCGCATCTGGGTACAGCCTGAAATTCTGGATGATGCATGACACAGGATATGCTGGCTACACCGATGAAATCTATGTCTGCGCATCACCCGATGGATACAACTACTACTTCATCGGCGACCCGATCCTCCGATACGATGCCACCGCGACCACACCAACCTGGGCACAACACTC
>JALOTN010000030.1 GCA_025457885.1 Thermoplasmatota archaeon
ATGCCCCAGCCGCAGGAGCGATCCCCCCGGGTAAGGTAAAGGTCACCTTTCTGGGCACCTCCTCTCTGCTTTTCGATGACGGCGAGACACAGCTCCTGATGGACGGTTTTTTTACACGGCCATCTGTATATCGTACTTTTTTTTCAACAATAGGATACATAGAACCCCTCTGAGACTACTTACTTTTGTCGTAACTGTAAATAGGTGTAATTTTAATAGTTTATGATTTAGTTCATCGTGAGCTAATATTTATTAAGAATAAACCGATGGCTCGTGTAACAGATCACATTCTGGTGAAATAGTGAAAGGTATCTTTGTGTCTGATATCCATGGGAGCATCCCACGATTCCAACATCTTTTTCAGATTATCTCTCAAGAAAAGCCTGACGCAGTTTTTGTTGGAGGAGATATCCTTCCTCTTCATCTTGTAAAACATACAACAATGAAAAAATTTTTAGAAACTACTTTCTTTTCTGAGATAAAAAAAATTCGGAATGAATGTAATAAAAAAATACGTTTTTTTGTAATTATGGGCAATGATGATCCACGAATGTACGAACATCTTTTTATGAATGCAGATACGGTAGGATTCTTAGATTATATTCATCAAAAAACAATATCCTACAAAAAACAGTACATCGCGGGATATTCATTTGTACCTCCGACCCCATTTCAACTTAAGGATTGGGAGCGTTATGATATATCTCAATATGTTGATGTTGGAGCTGTTCCACCGGATCAAGGGAAACGAACGGTTGATGTTCCGCTCGATGAAATACAATATTCAACAATAGCTGACGATCTCGAAATACTCTCGAAACAAAGTCCCGCAAGAAAAACCATATATCTGTTTCATTCACCACCCTATCATTCCTGTCTTGATCGTGCAGATCTCCATGGGAAAAAAGTTGACCATGCCCCGATTGATGTTCATGTCGGAAGTATCGCAATCCAGCGTTTCATTGCTCTTCATCAACCATTGTTGACTTTACATGGCCATGTCCATGAATCCGCTCAAATTACCGGGTGCTGGAAGCAAAAAGTGGATGGTACATATTCATTTAGCGCAGCTCATCATGGACCTGAGCTTGCTGTCGTTCGATTTGATACGAGACATTTAAATGATGCGACAAGGGAACTTGTTGTTGTATCCTAATGATCCTTTTTAAGGGCTAATTTTCGAACCGTTTGATACGGCGAAGTGATATGCGAAGCCCAAGAGCTTTTCTTTTTGATATCCTCATCTGTAATGATATGCACATCCAGTAAAGCATCAGTTACAAACCCGGTTCTTTCTTTATTCTCTATAGCAAGTTTTTTACCCCATTCATCGAACCATGCCATGAGTTTATCTTTCTGTTCCTCTGTACCGTTGAAATGTACCAGAAGGTCAATATCACTTGTTGGACCGGCACTACCATCTTTTGTGCTCCCAATTAGATACATCCCCTGGATTCCATAAAGATCAGGATCAAGAGCCTGGGTGATTTCTTCGATCTTCATTGTCCGCCAGGTAAGATGATCTGATGGTCTGAGATAGGCGAGTGCCTCATTAGCCTCTCCATCCATGATTACTGAGAGCGTTCCGCCAGGGAGAATATCGGATATGCTAATGACTTTTACCACATGTTCAAAATTCTTATATCCCTGTAATATCTTTGATAGCTTATTATCCATATCTAATAAAATTTGCTCGTTGAATAAATTATCCTCTTGGTCAGGATATAAGGGTAAGTATCTGATATTCGATTCAACAAGATCTTGGAAAAAATGTGTTCCAAAAGACAGTTCGGGAGTATAACCTCCTTTTTCCTTTGCGATTTCAACCATAAGCGAACAGTTATTAATATCACCATATCGAACAGGAACACCGAGTTTTATGTCTCCTTTACTCCCCCAACGACCAGGACCAATAAGGATAAATTTTCGTCTTGGAAGTTTTACGTTTAATTCACTGATTATTTTCGCAACCTTTAGCATTTGTTCTCTTTTCGAAAGATTGGTATATTCCTCTGGTACAACATAGACTATGTATTCGATATTGTCGATATTGCCAGTTGTGACGTATTTTTTTGTAAAGAATATCTTCCGCTCTTCTTGGATGTCCTTGGGAACTGGTTTACGTTCAATGCCTTGTGACTGACTCTGTGGGCGACATTGGAGGATATAGAGTTGATTCCCACTTGAAGCAAATTCAACATCAACCGGGACCCCTATTTTCTCTTCAAGGAGGCTGAGGATTTGTTTTATCTTTTCAAGAAAATCTGTTTTTTCAAAGAGATGTTGGAATGTAATGACAATATCAGCGTTTTCTGGATCCATTAAAATTTTTGATGCATTTGTCAATCGTCCATGATCATGGATTGAGACGATATCTGTTATCTTTGGTAATTCATCAAAATATTTTTTAAACACTTGGACTGCATCAACGGTTTCAATCATCCCTGTATCAGTGTTGATTACGTCCATGAATCGTGGTGAATATTTCACACGTTCTTCTACTAAAGTGTTTACCAAAAGATTCGGTCGTTTTGGAGATATCAGAATAGGATAATCGTTGCTTACGCGATCAACCGCTCGGGTACCAAGTCCTGGTACTATACGAATCATACCATCTTCTCGAGTGATGCGTGGTGACCATCGGAACTCATTTCTGCTAAATGCAACCCCTGCAAAGGTAGGCATGAAATAAGGTCCGACTTGTGACCCAACCACTTCCTGAATTAAAATACCCATTTCCTCGTTGAAATCGAGTAATCCTCGTTCACGGCGATATTCAATCGGGTCTGGGCTGAAAGTTGAGGCGTATACTTCTGTAATCGCATTTATCAATGATTTGAGTCGCTCCTCCTCTGTACCTCCTTTATTAGGAACAAATAAGCTTTTATATTTCCCTGAGAACGCATATCCGAAATTATCTTCAAGGAGACTTGATGATCGAACAATTACTGGTTTATCTTTAAAATCCCGAACAATTTTCCTCAATCCTTCGACTATTTCAAATGGAAAGGTAGAGTTTTTAAAAATATGTTCTAAAAATGATTGTTCTTGTCTGATTTCCAAGGGGTCAAGATATTTTACATGGGAAACTTCATCTAGGTCATTGTAATGGATAAATGAAAGTATTGTATCTGAGGTGATATACCAGCTCGTCGGGAAGGAGATATTTTTAAGCATAGGATTTTTTTTCATCTCTTCTTTGATGAGTTTTTCTGCGAGAAGAACACCTGATGCTTTTCCCCCAAGCTTTCCTGAGCCTTGTGCAGGACCAACGATATGGTCAGCGATACCGACAAAATCTTTGAGTTCGAATGCTGTCTTTGCGACATTTACGTATTCTAATCGTTCTGCAAAAAACCTTCGAATCAACGCGGTTTTAATACTCATTTTATCTTCTGGCGAAATCGAGCTCTCCACGTCTTCCTGATCAAAAAACCTGTTCAATTCAGCAGTAATTTCGACAAGAGGAATCCCTGTTTTTTGTGACATCAATAGTAAGGGACGGGCTTTATCTTGTTTCATCCAATTAGCAAACAATGTTGAAATAACATCTGCAGGGATGCTGTCTTTTGCGATTTCAAAGACTTGTTTTTGAATAGTTAAAAAGGTGTTCAGTTCCTCTCGTTGATTTGGTGTATTGACATTACGCCAATTGATAGCTGCAGAATCATTATCGACAGGTGATATTTTATTTAAAAGATTTGTAATTTTTTCATTCTCCATCCGATAGAGATGATATGCCATTTTTCTTGTTAATCGAAGTAATGTCCGTGGGTCTGTTTTTGCTAAAAGATCAAGGATTACTTCCCAATCCTGCTTCTTCTCCTGTGATCGAAATCTTAGTGTTGTATCTCCTTCAGCCTTCATCATTTTTTCGACATAGTCGAGTTTCTGCCTTTGGCGTTCGAGTTCTTCTTTTATTCGTCGTTCTTCGATAAACTTACTTAATAAATCGGAAATTGCGTCAATCAACTTACGTTCTTCCGTGAGAAAGGGTCCTTCATTAGCTTGAGGTTGTTCTTCGAGATAGAACACTTCTAAGACACCAATTTTTTTCTCATCTACAACAATACGGCTGTCGAGTTTCCATTCAGTTTGTTGAAAATTATCTGTTTTAAATTCTCTTCCTTCCAGATAGATGCGGACACATGTAATCTCAGGATATTGCCATGCGGGGGGTATGACTTTTACAATTTCTTGTAATGCTTCATCAATAGACAATTTACTGTTTCGTATTATTTTTGTAATGCGGTAGAAACAATTGAGTTCTTTCACTCGTTCCTTTAATTCATGAATCATCGTTCCATTCTGTGCTACACCTGCGGTACTCTGGTCATCCTTTTTTTGATATTTCGTGAAATCCGTTTTATCTGCCATTGTTGTCTCCATTGTCATATGGTACAATCCCACCCGCAAGATGGGACTGAATTTATTCCTGTTATTTATTACTTTTCCTTACCCGAATCACTGCCTTTCCTTTCTTTCCATCAATTCGTACTTCAACGGGTTCCGGTAATCGTACATGTTTTATGTCTGATTTTTCTTCAATAAGTGGGAGCGAGTTAAGCCATTCCATCTTGATATTTCCTTTATCCTCTTTTGTAATAATATAACCTACTTGGGATGAGATAAGATCATGGAAGAAATGTGATCCTTGCGATGGGTCGATCGCCCGTTCTTTAAACGGAATCTCAATAATTACTTTCACACCTGCGATATCACTCCATATCACTGGAATTCCTAACCAGTGATCAGCTGAGCCCCAACGACCAGGCCCGATAAGTAGATACGGTCGTTTTTCTTCCATTAATTTTAGGTTCAAAGAACGAATCTGATCTACGACTTCAACAGAATGTGACATATCAAAGGAAGGTTTTACAAAAATAATATCCTGGATAGTATCAAAAATTCCGTTTCCTAAAGCGTTTTCACTATAACAAAGATCGATATTTTCATTGAATTCACCGATATCAATATCACTTGTTTTTCCTGGTGGAACCATACTACGGATTTGTAGAATAACTAATTCAGATTTTTCGGAGTCTGTTCGAGAAAGATTCACCGCAAATTCTATCTCAACAGGATATCCAAGGGTTATTTCACTTATCCGTAATAATAATTTCAATGCTTTGGCTAATGGTATCGCCTCGTATTGAGTAATAGGGCCGAAATCGATAATCAATGATCCTCCCTCATAGATTCCTGGGTAGAGACTATCATCTTGGCGAACGTATGTTGATGCTATTTTCTCAAGAATCCCATGTCGTTGAGCGTCGTGGATTTCAAGAATACTATATGATGTTTCTTCATTCCGCTCGACGATCCGATAGACGGATTTAAGGTTTAACGCATAGAATTTTCGTTGTGAGTATCGCATGAAATCCTTTGGAGTTCCAAATAGTGGGACTGTTGGGTTCTCCGGGCAAAACCCAAATGTACTCCCTCCATCAACAATAGCTTTTCCCAAACCAAGTGCAAGATAGACGATTCCATCTTCCTGTTTGCAACCACTTGATGGATAATAATTATATGATTTTGCCACCCCTGAAATAGCGGGGTAAAAAAATGTTTCGTGTTTCTCTCCGACCACTTCTTGGATAATCACTGCCATTTTCTCGTCACCAATGTTTTTCGGTGTTGATTTGATATAGGTCCGTGCTTTTTCAAAGAAAGTTGAAGCGTATACGTATTTAACCGCGTTGCATACATCTTGGAACCGAAAATCTGTTTCCCATGACTCGTTTGGTAACAAGATAGAATCATAGATACCAGCAAAGGATTGTAACAGAGAATCCTCCAATACTCCTGATGACCGCACTACTAATGGTTTTCGGGTGTTATGAATAAAGGTTCGGAGATCACCTAGTACTGTCGCAGGAAGACTTCCGGACATGAATTTAAGAGCAATCCTCTCATCAGGGAGAGAAAAAATTTCCTCACTTGGTAAGGAATTTTGTATTAAAAATGTATCAAAGATATCTGTAGAAATAACAAGTGTCCGAGGGATAGTAATACGAAGTGCTGAGAACATGTCATCTGATATATATTTTGACACAAGTTTTGCAAGGAACGAAAGCCCCCGTGCTTTTCCGCCTAATGCTCCTTTGCCTATACGGTTGATCTCAAGGTGTGAGGAGAGAGTTGTTCGTTCAAATGGCGTTACTAAAGACTGGGTTTGTGAATATTTATATTCCTCAAGTATGTCGATAAGACTTTTTCGTAGTTCATCACTCTTACTGATTTCAGTTTCAACTTTCTGGATTTTATCTGCAAGAACGTACTCGCCTCGATTGCGAAGCCATGATGAAAATAAATGTTCATCTATCGTTTGTGTAAGAATAATATCCTCGGTGGATAAGATAGCATTTTCTAAATCACTCATATTTCTAATTCTAAGGAGCTCTTTCTGATGTGTATCTTTAAGAGTAATTTCTCGAGGACCAAGGCATTCATTGATAAAATCTTTGATAATTAACGCGAGTGTAACTTCCTTTTTTAATACAAATCGTAGTTGAGGTCCTAGGGGAAGTTCTCCATTGTAAGGTTCAGACGATTGGATGAGAATCGGAATGTTTGATTTGTCTTTCTGAACAAGATAAGCGAGTTTCTCACCAACATGGGAGGTTTTTTTTGATTCATAATCAAGATTGTTATCGGTGATGATACCAATGATTCTATCCTTATATGTATGATAAAGATTTTCTGCGGAATCAAAATCCTGCGCATGTAAAAGAACTGGTCTAGTGCTGAGACGAAGGATTCGTTGTTCTTCTGATAAAGAATCTGATAACATACTTTGAAGAAAACCATGGATTTCATCGTAGAGTAAAAGAAGATAGGTTGAATAATATTGAATCGAATCTTCGATTAATAATACATATCGACCATGGGTGGTAAGGAGTTGGTCTTTTTGTATATTGACTGAATCTTCGATGAGTTGAATAATAGTTAGAATGATTTTTCCATCACCATTCCATGTTACGATTTTACGAAAAATGTTTTCTGTATTTTTCTCTTGTATTTTCATTAGCTCTATCAAATTATTCCCTAGAATTACAATTGGAATATCGGTTATTGCTTTGATTTTTTTTGCTAAAATGTAACTTTCAATATCATTGAGTTTGTCGAAAAGAATAACGAGATCAAATGACTGATTAGTTAAAAGTTTAAGGCAATCTTCTCTATTTTCGACATGAGTAATTTTCGGTGGTGTTTTTCGACTAAATGGTGCATCGTATTCCTGTAAGAGATAACTTAATCTGCCTTCTTCCTCTAATTGGAAAAAATGATAAGAAGATGAAAGGAGTAGAATTTCTTTAATATAATATGGTTCTACCGAAGTTTCTTTCTCAAACTCCTTTTGCTTAACTATGGACGGAGTTATGCCGGTGATTTCTTCGATGCAATTAATGATTTTTTTTTCTTTGTCGTTGAACCGGATGTTCATATATGCTGTTTACACCCAGCCTCGCATTTTACATGCTTCAGCGACACGGGAAATCGCAATCATGTAAGCAGCATCACTCACTCGTATTTTCTTCCGTTTTGATAACTCCCATACTTTATAAAATGCATCAGTCATTTTATTGTCAAGCTTGCCGAGGACTTCTTCTTTTGTCCAGTAGTAATTCTGGTTACTTTGAACTTGCTCGAAATAACTGCAGACAACACCACCCGCGTTTGCGAGAAAATCAGGGATAACCACAACGCCTTTTTTCTCAAGGATGTCCTCTGCTTCTGGTGTGACTGGTCCATTTGCGCCACAGATAATGATTTTCACCTGTGGTTTTATTTGGTTGACGTTTTCTTCTGTAATCGAATGTTCAAGCGCTGCCGGAATAAGAATGTCTACTTCCTGTTTTAACCAATCATCACCTGGTCGAACCTCATAGCCAAGTTTCTCTGCTTGTCTTTTATCAATGGTGCCGAAACGATCGGTGATTTTTATGAGTTCATCGAGTTTGATCCCTGTTTTTTTATAGTAGCTATAGGTTTGGTTTTCAGCTTGATCCCAGCAAGATACGGAGACAACAGTGCCCCCATATTGGATAAATAACTCAGCAGAATAGCGAGCGACATTTCCAAACCCTTGGATTGAGGTCGTTGTTTTCGTAATATCCATTTTCATTTCTTTTAACAGTTCTCGAAGGATATAGATTATTCCATATCCTGTTGCTTCTGTTCTTCCACGAGATCCACCGAGTTCGACTGGTTTTCCAGTGATTAAACCAGGGTATTGTCCACCCATAATTGTCTCATATTCATCCATGATCCATAGCATATGCTGTCCGCTTGTCATCACATCAGGTGCGGGGACATCGCGGACAGGTCCGATGTCGCGAGCGATTTGTCGTACCCATCCCCTACAAAGCTTCTCTTGTTCAGTTTCAGAAAGATTATGGGGATCACAGATGATACCGCCTTTTCCGCCACCTAGAGGGATATCAGCGACAGAACATTTCCAGGTCATCCACATAGATAATGCACGAACCGTGTCCTGTGTTTCCTGTGGATGGAAACGGATTCCTCCTTTACATGGACCGCGCGCATCGTTATGTTGGACACGAAAACCTCGAAATACTTTAATTCTACCATCGTCCATTCGAATTGGGATTGAAAAACTATACTCTCGAAGTGGACTCCGTAATAAATCTCGTGTTTGTTCATCAAGATCAAGTTGATCTGCTATTCTGTCAAATTGTTGTTGAGCCATTTTAAATGGATTAAAACCTTCTTTTTCTTTTCTAAAAACTCCAGTAGTTCCTTTTTCTCGTTTTAATTCCTGTTTAGCTTGCATAGTACATACGCCTCTTCTTCGCCCACCATGTAATGTAATCCTATATAAATAATTTAGGAATATGAGGATAAAAGGATAATTTGTGGAAAAAACATGCTATTTTTACTAGTTTGTGGGATGTTTTTATATAAGTTATATGCGATACCTTCTTTTTGAGAAAGGGATGTAGCAATATCAACAACAACATGGCCGTACTTTCAAGAAAAATTGTTAAGATTAATTCTTTGGAGTAAATGTGATAGGATAGATTCTCACTATATTATGGAGAAAATATATGACTGATGAAACACAAGAGACGGAAAAAAAAGAGGAAGATACATCGAACTCTCCTCCGTCCCAAGATTCTTCTGTTAATCCCCCTGAACACCATGGTGCAGTAAAAGAAAAGGTGTTTTATCGTGAAGTCATCAAATCTTGTTGGACTCATGAACCCTGGTTATATTTCAAGGTCGTAGTGAAAAGTAATGAAGAGATGGGAGATTATATCGCATTACATGGCTTGGTACCCCAAAATGAACTCCCCGTTCATCTGCGCTATAAAATACCGGAAAACGAAATTTGGATACGAAAAAACGTTTTTGATAATATCGAGAGACGTCGATCGATTCTAGCTCATGAATATGCTGAACTTGATTTAATGATTACTCATGGAATACCCTATAAAGAAGCTCATGCAAAAGCAGAATTTATTGAGCACCTCTATTATCCTTCAGATCCTAATTTAAAATAAATAGTAATTCAAAGAAAAAGACGGATACCATA
Organism: Thermoplasmatota archaeon; assembly: GCA_025457885.1. Lineage (GTDB taxonomy): Archaea > Thermoplasmatota > E2 > DHVEG-1 > DHVEG-1 > SM1-50. The sequence continues at coordinate 9,560 of JALOTN010000030.1, forward strand.
CACTATTTTTTCTTTTTAGTTTTCTTTTTTTGAATAAGCCACATGCCTTCAGGTGTAAAACCATAGGACTTATAGAAATGAAACGCCGGATTTTTAAATGCGACCCCAACCCCAACAAAGTCAATGTCTTCCTTATAGAGTTGTGTAAGCATTGTTTCTAGAAGCTGATTTCCGATACCACTATGTCGATAATTCGGATGGACACAAACCTCGTCTACAAATCCTATACGCTCAATCCGATATACCCGTGCTTCATCCCGTTCCCCGACATGACCCGTGATAATCCCGATGATATTTTTTGCATCTTCTGCAACGAAAAAAAATTGACTCGAGTCTTTCATCAGTTCCTGTTGACGGTTGATGATATACTCTTGACATTTTTCCTTTGGTTTCAGACTATCAAGAACACCACTATAATGAGTATGCTCTAATGATGATATCCAGTATAATTCAAAAAAAGCGGATAAATCATCCTCCGTCCCTTTACGTATCACAATAGATTTTCTCTTCATGGATAATCCTTTGTTTTTTTCAAATCGTATGAAAAAAAATAAAAAAAGAAAAAAGAATGATTTTAAATAAGTCCCTGGTCAATCATAGCATCTGCGACTTTGACAAATCCTGCGATATTGGCACCTTTGACATAATTAACGAAGTCGCCTTCTTTTCCGTATTTAACACAAGAGTTATGAATTTGAGCCATGATCCATTGTAATTTTTTATCGACTTCTTCTCTGCTCCAAGAGATACGTGCGCTGTTCTGTGACATCTCTAGACCACTCGTCGCAACACCACCAGCATTTGCTGCTTTTCCTGGACCATAGAGAATTTTATTTTCGATAAAAATCTCAACTCCCTCTGGTGTTGTTGGCATATTTGCCCCCTCTGCAACAAGGATACATCCGTTATCAACAAGGGTTTTTGCATCTTGTTTACTGATTTCATTCTGTGTCGCTGATGGGAATGCACAATCACAGGGGAAATGCCAGGGTGTTTTACCTGCTTCATATTCACATTTGTATTTATCTGCATATTCTTTGATACGTCCTCGTTGGACATTTTTCAATTCTATGATATAACTGAGTTTTTTATCATCGATACCAGATGGATCATAGATTGTCCCTGAGGAATCAGATAATGTGACGACCTTTCCACCGAGCTGGTTAATTTTTTCAACGGTGTATTGTGCCACATTCCCAGACCCAGAGACGACACAGGTCTTTCCTTTAAATGACTCCCCTTTCGTCTTTAGCATTTCTAGGGCAAAATACGTAGCACCATACCCAGTTGCTTCCGGTCGTATCAAACTGCCACCCCAATTCAATCCTTTCCCCGTCAGTACTCCTGTGAATTCATTCCGTAGTCTTCGGTATTGCCCAAACATAAAACCAATTTCACGCCCACCGACACCAATGTCTCCAGCAGGAACATCAGTATCTGGTCCGATATGACGTTGTAATTCGGTCATGAATGACTGACAGAATTTCATAACCTCATTGTCTGTTTTTCCTTTCGGATCAAAATCAGATCCTCCTTTTCCCCCACCCATAGGCAGTGTGGTTAAACTATTTTTAAACACTTGTTCAAATGCTAAGAATTTTAAAATGCTCAATGTGACGCTTGGGTGAAAACGGAGTCCTCCTTTATAAGGCCCAATCGCGCTGTTCATTTCAATTCTATATCCTCGATTTATTTGAATATCGCCTTTATCGTCTAACCAGGGTACTCGAAACATAATTATTCGTTCAGGTTCTACCATTCGTTCTAGTATCTTTGCTTTTTTATATTTGGGATTTTTTTGGATGAATGGCATGAGACTTTCTACGACTTCTTGTACTGCTTGATGAAACTCTTTCTCTCCGGGGTTTTTTTCTTTTACTTTTATCATGAATTCTTCGACAGATTTCTCCATTAATGCGCCTCCGTTTTTTTGTGGTTTGGTATCAATATTTGCTTTTAATACTTTGTCTAGTCGTAATGGAAGAAAAAATGGGTTGAATGGGGGATGGAGGGGTTAATTGTCCAGGCAATTGTTTATGTTTCATCATGTCGCGGTTTTGTTTTCAGCCCATTACCCGTAAGTGGGATAACCACGCAATCGTTTTCTTTTATTGATAGTTTTTTCAAACCTGCGATGGTGACCGCCGATGTCGGTTCAATATAATATCCTTTTTTCCGTATGTAGTACAGGGCATTGAGAATTTCGTTCTCTGTTACGGTGAGTATGTTACCAGATGTTTTTCTCACAGAATGGAGGATATCCTCTGCTCTGGTAGGATTGGAAATAGCGATCCCTTCTGCGATTGTTTCCTTTGAGGATGTCACTGGTTTGATAATATTATTATTTTTCCAGGCAGCCGCTAATGGGGCGCAGTTCTTTGCTTGAATCCCAATGATTCTTGGAAGCCTATCAATAATCCCCTCTTGTTGTAATTCCTTTAATCCAAGATAAGATCCATACAACAGCGTACCATTCCCGACGGGTACAATTAGTACATCTGGGGAGTTCCATCCGAGTTGTTCGACGATTTCAAAGACACAGGTTTTTGTCCCCTGGAAAAAGTAAGGGTTCCAATAGTGACTCGCATAATAGGTTGTTTGAGCATGATTCCATGCTGCATCTGCTGCGTCTTTTCGATTCCCTTGCACTCGATGAAGCTTCGCCCCGTATTGTTGAATCTGAAGGAGCTTTCCTGAGGAGGTTTTTTTAGGAACATAAATATGACTGGTGATAGATGCTTTTGCGCAATACGCTGCGATTGCGGCTCCCGCGTTTCCCGAGGAATCTTCAACAGCATTTTTCAGACCAAGTTCCTTCATTTTACTAACAAGGACAGAGGCACCGCGGTCTTTGTAGGACCCGCTGGGGAAGAGAAACTCTTGTTTTAACCAAACATGTTTCCCATACACCTCTTCCTTGCTAAGTGGCGTGAATCCTTCATCGAAGGAGACGATCGATTGATCCTGGTGGATGGGGAGTGCCTCACGGTATCGCCAGAGCGTTGGTTTTCTTTTCCTAATCAGCTTTATCGGGAATCGTGGGTGAAAATCAACGGTTAAGAAACCACCACAATGACATTTCCATCGTGGCTCAGAGGAAGGATATATCTTCTGGCATGACAGGCATCGTAAGGAACTTTTCATTGAAATGTTGATTTTTTAAACCCTATGTAAATCTTTTGCTTTCTCAGAGGTTGAAAGAAAAAAAAGAAAAACACGGTTTTCCGTGTTTTTTTCTCTATGGTACGATTCTCTGGATTAGACTTTGATGTAGAACAGAAGGATTGTTGCGTTTTGTGTGAGGGTCGCTGAGCTATACTGATGAGTCGCTGACACGGTGATGACGGTTCTGCCAAATCCAAGGATGAAGTCGGTGCTAATTGTTCGTTCCCCACCAGCGGCAATGCTAAGGAGACTTCCACTGGTTTGTTTACCCAGGAAGACACTCCCGGAGAGTGTAATGTTCCATTGTACCTTGGTGATGTCTATAGCACCAGTGTTCTTCACGACAGTTGTTATCTTAAAGAGTCCGCCTGATATGACACCGATCTGGAGTTGTGGGGCGATGACGGTGACAGCAAACGGCTCTGACCAGCCGCTTTCTGTTCCCAGGAGATTTTTCGCTTTTGCTGTAATGGAGAAGTTTCCTTGAAGCTGGTAGGTATGGGAGATGATGACCGGTGTTCCTGAGGCAGAGGGACCGAACCATTCCGTGTGGTTCCCGTCACCCCATTCGACCCAATAAAACAGGTTGGAGTTCCCAGGGTCTGTGGTGACAAAAGTGAAATCCATCTGTCGCCCGACATCACCTTGGGTCTCTCCTTCAACCGTTGGTGGGTATGGTGCGGAGAGCACAGGGCTGACTACTAAGGCATAGTCTGCGTCTATCTCCGGGGTTTCAAGGTGTGAATCCTGGATGATTTCATTTGCGTAGATTTCGATAGTCCAGGCTCCAACCTCTGGATTCTGGATAAAGACGCATTCCACGGTGTCCTTTGTATCTGGTTCTCCGTCTGGTTGAGACCAGACGCCGGTTTTCAGACCATAATTCCCCCAGTATTCGACATCTGATGGGGAGATGACTTTAAGGGTCAGATCATTGATTCGGTGCTGCGATTGAACCCCTGGATTCCCTGCAGGATCAGCATAGGTCATCGTCACCTTCAGATAGGGTGAACCGGACTCAATAGCGACCATATGGGTTGAGACCTCAAGGTTTTCCAGGACGTCTTCTTCGTTGATGATGTAGAAGTTATCTCGTAGATCATACAGGTTCTTGACGGAGGGCATCCCCCATCCCTGATGCATCCTTGTTTTGTCCTCTGAAGTGCCATTGAAGGGGTATTGGTCCGCAGTGTTGATCATCATGGCTTTTGCAGTCGTCATATGTGGTCGGTTCTCAAACACGGTTCCCTCGGGGTCGACTTCGTTTCCAAAGATCCCATCGGACCACATCTGGAAAAACAGTCCGACATGTCCTGCAACGATGGGTGTTGCCCCGCTTGTTCCTCCGAAACTGGAGGTGTAGGCGGTTGGGCTCCCTGAGGTGGTGGTGAATATCTCATCGTAGAAGGAGCAGAGATCTGGTTTTATTCTTCCGTCAGTGGCAGGTCCGATGCTTGCGCCATAGTTCCATTGATCATCGGTCTTGGTTAAGGTGTCATAATGGTAGATTCCACCGCCTGATATGATGTTCTTTGCCCATGCTTGAGGTCGGGACATCTGGTCCCCTGCGTTGCTTTGTGACTGGCAATGAACGACATCGAAATCGAAAAGGGCTGTATCAGTATCCGCGGAAATTGTGGTATACTCTGTGGTCCGATCGTTGCCCACACTAGCGGTCTCAAACACCCCGTAGTAGGGGTCTTGTACGAGTTCCCCCGTGTGGATATATCGATTTGTTCCTTCGAGTCCTATGTAGTTGTAATCCCCGACAATCCCTTGTCCTGCGGGGAGCATACCCCGTCCTTGTGGATTGCAGGTTCCATCTCCGAAGACAATCCCTGAGGTTGATGCACCATGAGAATCACTGCCGACGTTGCCATGGAGGATGAGAGGACGTGATTGGAAATCAACATGCTGCAGGTTAAAACCAGCATCGAAGACTTCTCCTCGGACACCACTGCCATTAAACCCGGCGAGGGATTCGATGTAGTTCGCACCCCCGATCTCCCGAGCGATATCCATATCTGTTTCATAGGGGCTCCATCGGTCGACAAACAAGACTTCATCCCAGCGGATGACCTGGAATAGTTGATCTGGGGTTAGGGTCGCTTCGACGAGGATTTTTCCGGCATCAGCTTTGTTGACAAGTCCACCGATTGATCTGATTCGTTCACTCACAATGGTTTTTTGTTCAACCGCCAACACCTGGATGTTGTATTGTTTCAATGGGTAGCTTTGGTAGGCGTTCTGGATGTTATCAAGCATGAATTCCTCAAGTCGGTACGCTGGATGGTACAGACCTATCCAACGGACATAGGGGAATGTTGCGACCTTGGTTTTTGTCGTGTCACTCATTTCTACAAGATACGCGTATTGGGCGATATAATGACGTACGATCCCGCCCTGGGTAGTGATTGCTTGTTGGAATTCTTCTAGTGGTTGTGTGTAGAACTGAACGATATAGAGATGCACATCATTGTTCGCTGTTAAAAGAGGAATGATTGCTGGTTCTGCTTGTAAGGGGTCGAACATTGCATAGCGCAAACCAAGTTCATAGGTTGGTTGGACAGTTCGTGCAATGGTTTTTCCACCATCAAGGCTAATAGAATAATACGGTACGATTTCGCCTGTGTCGCGCTGTTCTTCCCAGAGTTTGATTTGGACTGATGAGTCGGGAATCATGATGCTTCGTTCATTGAAGGTAGACCCATCTCTGGGGGAAACTATTGTGTCCCCGGTGGCGTTTAATGCTGTCGGAATGCACAGTGTACAGACGATAAGGCTTATCGCGATATATTTTATTTTATTATTCATATATTATTCCCCTTCATATTTTCTTTATTATTAAATAATATAATTATTTAATGCAGAGCATCTAGTTAAACATTCCTATAGGTGTTCTTTTGAAAAACCTCCTGAAGGAACATGATATGGTTGATGCCTGTGATTTTCTGACTAAAAGATTCTGAAATGTTCGATAAGCTATTAAAACAGATTTCTTATATAGAGCACGGGACAGAAATATATCATTTTTGTCCTGAAAACTTACAGATAGTAGGTGAGGAAACATGATTAGCACATATACTATGAAATCTTTGAATAAGGAATCTATTTTAACAATGGTTCGAGAGAATAACGTTCATTTTATTCGACTACAGTTTATTGATATTCTTGGGGCACCAAAGAATATTGTTATCCCGGTCAAAGGACTTGAGGATACCTTAGATGAAGGTGTACCTTTCGATGCGTCTTCGATTGCGGGTTACGCCACGATCGAAGAGTCTGATAAAATCGCTAAACCCGATCCGGCAAGTTTCGTCATCCTCCCTGAAGCTGTAGAGGAACGGAAAACAGCCAAGATGAATTGTGATATCTACGAACCGAACGGGAAACGGTTCGAGGGGGATGTGAAATATATCTTGGAAAAGATGGTTGATAAAGCAGCGAAGCTTGGGTATGTGTATAACACTGGTCCTGAATGTGAGTTTTTTTTGTTTAAGAAAAATGGTGATGACACCACAGTTGTTCCCAATGATACCGCGGGGTATTTTGATTTGTCTCATCGTGATCTTGCTGAGGGTGTCCGTGCTGATATTTCTTTGGCGTTAGAAAATGTTGGGATCCAGCCTTATACCGCTCATCATGAATGCGCGGATGGCCAGCAGGAAATCAACTTCCATTATGCGGATGCTATCACTACGGCAGACCGGGTGATTACGTTGAAGTATATCACGAAGGTGATTGCGACGAAGCATAACCTTCATGCATCATTCATGCCGAAACCCTTGTTTGGGCAATGTGGTTCTGGGATGCATACGCATCAGTCGCTGTTCACGTTGGATGGTTCTAATGCGTTTTATGATCCTACTGATAAAAACCAGCTCAGCCCGGTGGCATACCAATTCATTGCTGGTCTGTTGAAATACATCAAGGATATGACCTGTGTGTTGAATCAGACGGTGAATTCGTATAAACGGTTGGTCCCTGGGTATGAGGCACCGACATACATCTCATGGGCGAACCGGAATCGCAGTGCGTTGATTCGTATTCCATCAAAACGGGGAAAAAGCACTCGTTGTGAACTGCGGAACCCTGATGTCGCCTGCAACCCGTATCTTGCGTTTTCTGTGATGCTTGCTGCAGGGTTACGAGGGATTCAGGATAAACTAGAAGCCCCTGCCCCGGTGGAGAAGAACATCTATGCATTAACTGAGGAGGAGCGGCAGAAGTATGGTATTGAGCAGCTCCCGGAAAGCCTCGGTCATGCGGTGGCGGTGATGAGTAAAAGTGAGCTTGTCCGGGAAACCGTGGGGGACCATGTCTTTGAGAATCTGCTGCATGTGAAGCGAAAGGAATGGGACACCTACCGGCTTCAGGTGACCAAATGGGAAGTGGAGACGTACCTCCCGATCCTCTGATGTAACGCCTCTATCGCTACTATTTCATTTTTTTTCCTTTTCATTGTTAAAGAAACGTTATTAATCGAGGAATATATTCAGGGGGGACAAACGGTGGTTCGTATGGGTTTTGAAATGCAAATCGTCAGCAACACACCCCTTACCGGTGAGGAAGATTTTGATACCGCAGCAAAGATGTTCTTCGAACAAATCGGATATCTCTCAAAGGGTTCTGACCCTGAGATCCCCTACAAGATCTTCGCGGATTTTTTCCTCAAACATCCCCTGAAAGCCTGGTTTGTTGATGATATCGCAGCGACGTTGAAGACCTCTCGACCGACCGTGTATCGTCATCTCAACAAACTCAAGGGATTTGACATCCTTGAGGAAGTCTCCGTGTTCGATGAGGTCTCCAAACAACAGAAAAAAGCCTATCGACTGCGGTACGGGAACTTTGAGAAGGCATGGAACTTTGTCGAGGCACATATTAAAGTAGCCGTGGAGAATTACGGCAAGACCGTTGAACATCTTCAACGACTCATCGAAACGAAGAGGAAGTGACAGCATGGAAAAAAAGGAAGACTGGAAACTCATCGAAGGATCACGCTACAAGATCATCTCAATTGGCGGTCGGGACAGCTCTCTTGAAACTGAGGGAGTGTTCCGAGGGTATGCGACGATAGGGATTGAAGAGGCAGGGTTGGTCATTGAACAAGCCACAGAACACCAAGGCGAGTCTGAGAAGGTACGCATCGTCCCATTACACGCGATCCTTGCAATTGACGTCCTTGATGTAAAACCCCATGAAGGCAAAGATGAGGAACGAGAACCAAGCGGACATTATTACGGATAAATAACATTTCTGCGTTTTTTTTACATAGTTTTTTTTCACCTCAATCTTAGAGATAATCCTGAGTAACATAGGTATATAAATTTCTTAGACGCTCGTTATTTCCTGAGGCGCTTACTTTTTCAATAAACCTGCTTCAGGATAGAGGTGATTGTCTGTTGTCAACTGACCCCCTATCGAAATGACTTTTACAATTCAATATAATTTGACTTTTTCCTATAAAAAATTGAACAATGTTAATTATTTCTAATAAATATTGTTCATTTGAATGATTTTTTTAACAAAGAATATATTAATTGTTTTTTCCAATATATACTGTCATGAAAGAAATCTGTGGAACATGTCCTATTCCAAATATCTTCTTAAGAAATTGCTCTGAATGCAATTTGATAAAAATACGATATAATACAGAGGATTAAAAAAAAAAAATGAGATGAAGGAGGAAAAAAAGAATGAAAACTGTTGGTTATATGGAAGGAACAGACCCAGAATTTTTAACCAAACTTGTCTGCATGGGCTATAAAACCTTACCGATAGGGAATGATTTCGATAATCATGGGAAAAACATTGCATTTATTTCCATTGCCGATAAAGTTGATCTCATTGTTGGCTATCTCCATAAAGTATCCCCACTTCCAAGTATGACAAAATCACTTAAAGAATTTCTTACCCCCGGAATTATTCATCACATACCCATTTTGCTCCTAGCACCAAAAGATAATGTACCACAGGCGAGAAAAATTGTCTCAGAAGCTACGACCAGCCCCTACATAAAAATCATTGATTACAAAAATCTCATGGATGAAGCAATGAACATCCTCAAATAAAAAAAATTGCAGAGGAAAAAAGGAGATGGAGAAATGATTGAACTACGATATTACATCTACAGAGAAGAAAAGGAGTTTTGCCGACATTGCTTGCATGTTTTAACAAGAAGAACACAAAAGACACTTGCACAATGCCCTAATTGCGGAGAAGCATTTTCCGAAAAATGAAATCTAATTTAAATTCTTTTTTTCGTTGAAACAAAAACCTCTTTTTTTTTTTTTTTATAGTTGCGACTGGGAATACTGCGTGGTCTGAACCGCAGTGATGACCCGCAGATGAAAAGTCGCATCCTTTTTTCTCTAAACAAATGATATCTGTTTTTGTCGCACGCGGCAGGCATTCGCCTGCCCTCTAAAGGTGCGACAGGAGCAAAAAACTTTATGGATAATATTGTAAATAGCGGTAGCCCTAAAAAGATTGCGGGTGACACTCGCAATAACTGGGTGACCATGATGTTCGTCACCCACAACAGATACAACTGTTTTAGAAAGCAGATCTACATTGATCTCTGCATACAGGCGTTCCATGACCTGGAACGATTCGGTTTTGAGTTCGGAGACTTTGGTTTTGCCCTCAACCATGTTCACTTCTTGGTGAACATCCCGAAACGGTACTCTGTTCAAACCGCAGAGATTATGCTGAAGTCCTATACTGCCAAGAAAATGTTTGAGCATTTCCCCGGCTTCAGAAAGAGATATCCGCGTGGTGGATTTTGGAGCGGGTACGATCATTATGAGTCAACCGGATGGAAAAGCCTTGACCAATCAACAGCCTATGTCCGTGACCAAGCACGACATCACAATGCGTACGTTATTGATGAAAAGCAGCAGCGATTGCCAACCATAGCAAGACCGCCGAGTGAGATACGGCAACGCCCGATAGGGCTTGCCGAGGAACGAAGGCGGAACGGGGTTATAGGGGTGGAACCCCTATTTCATTTAACATTATATGAGTTTCCTTATCTAAGGATCGAAATCAGTATTGGTCATTTGATTCTTATTAAGAGTAAAATACAGAAATGCAGTTTAATTTCCCCTAAAAAAAACAAAACCTTTATTAAAGAGGAATGACTTTTCATCTGCCAAGAATTACGAAAGCGAACCATTTTTCTGGGGAGCAAGATTTGGTATGTCTAAAGATGAGAAAAAGAAAATAGACACCGACAGCAATATTATATATGTCGGCAACAAGCCACCGATGAATTATGTCACCGCCATCATGGCATTGTTAAACTCAGGGAACTTCACCGAAGTCGTCATCAAAGCAAGAGGAAACGCCATCAGTAGGGCGGTTGATGCCGCGGAAATCACCCATAACCGGTTCTTAACAAACGCTGAGGTAAAAAGCATCGACATCGGGACTGAGACCGTCACCAACGAGGATGGCCGCAAATCAAACGTCTCCTCCATAGAAATCTGCCTTGCGATGAAGAAAACCGACGGGTAATCCACCCCACATCCCTTTTTTCTCTCTCTCTCATTTCACAACCCCCCTTTTTTCGGAGTAATAAATACTAAATACAGGATGAGAATGCATCCTTGCCCATGACAACCGTTTTTGAGAACCTCGACCCCCGCATCAGAGAACTCCTCTCAAAAAACAACATTCAGCATCCAACAGAGCCACAACAAAAAGCAATCCCCTCAATCCTCAGCGGGCATCATGTCCTCCTCATCGCACCAACCGGCCTGGGAAAAACAGAGTCCGCATTGCTCCCCATCTTCCATTCGTTCCTCCAACAAAAAGAAACATCCTTAGAAAAAACCACAAAAGGAATCTCCATCCTCTACATCACACCCCTGCGGGCATTGAACCGGGATATGCTCCGACGGACAATCGACTGGGGGAAACACCTCGGGATCTCCGTCTCGGTCCGACATGGCGACACCTCAGAAAGCGAACGAGCCAAACAAGCACGCAACCCACCAGACATGCTCATCACCACCCCGGAGACCCTCCAGATACTGTTCACCGGCAGACGCATACGCAAACACCTTGGAATGGTCCGATGGGTCGTCATCGACGAGGTCCATGAACTTGCTAGTGATGAACGAGGCGCCCAGCTCGCAGTCGGCCTCGAACGATTACTAGAAATCACCCGACAGGCAGGTCATGAATATCAACGGATCGGGCTGTCCGCCACCGTTGGTCTCCCCAAAGAGGTCGCCTGTTACCTGGGCGGGTATGAAAAACAACAGTTCCGATCAGTCGAAATCCTTGAAATCGATGTGACAAAACACATCAATATCACAGTAGAACTCCCCACGGTGACCAAAGAAGATTATCCATCCGCACAAAAATTATCCATCGAACCTTCTTCCTTTTCCTTGTTAAGGCGATGTAAAGAACTCATTGATGAGCACACCTCCACCCTCCTGTTCATTAACACCAGGGATGGAGCAGAGATCCTTGCCTCACGGTTTCACCTCTGGAAAGGTGATCAAAAAATCGGCGTGCATCACGGGTCCTTATCAAAACACGCTCGGATAGAAGCGGAAAACGAATTCAAAAACGGCACCCTCAAAGCACTTGTCTGCACCTCCTCCCTTGAGCTTGGTATTGATGTCGGCGATACCGATTTTGTCATCCAATACAACTCCCCTCGAGAAGTAACCCGGATCGTCCAACGAGTCGGCAGGTCCGGACATCGAGTTGGTCAGACCTCCCGGGGAATGATCCTTGCGACAAACCCAGAGGATCTCTCTGAAAGCCTGGTGATTGCCCGCAACGCACTCAGCGGAAACCTCGAGGAATTCCTGGTACGAAAAAACCCACTTTCCGTCCTCTCCAACCAAATCATCTCCCTTGCGTTGGAATACGGACGGATCACCATAACAAACGCCTATGATATCATAAAACGATCCTATCCGTTTTCAACCATCTCATGGGATCTCTTTCGATCTGTTGTCTCCCAGCTCCAGAACCAACGGTCGATCTGGGTAGAACAGGACCAAGACCAGATCCTCTTAGTCAAACGAACAAACTCTCGGCATTATTTCCTGGACAACATCTCCATGATCCCTGATGAAAAAACATACCCGGTCATTGACATCAGCACCAGAAAATCCATCGGCACGCTTGATGAAAGCTTCGTGCTTAGCTCCGGGTTCGAAGGCGAAAAATTCATCCTACGAGGGAGACCCTGGATGATCGTGAAACGAGAGGACACTGAACTGCTCGTCTCCCCCATCAAAGAAATCGGGACGATCCCCTCATGGGTTGGCGAGGACATCCCAGTCCCTTACGAAATTGCCCAAGAAGTCGGCTCACTGCGCAAACAGGCTGCAGAGAAAAAAGAAATTACCTCATATCCCTGCACCCAAGAAACCCTGAAAAAATTCATCGCATACATACAGACACAACAAGAAGCTGGATTCATCGTACCAGATAATACCACCATCACCATTGAAGTCGAGGAAAAAACCATGGTGCTAAACACCTGTTTTGGCACCAAAGTCAATGAGACACTCGGCCGATTGATCTCAGCGATGCTTGCCCAGGCGCTTGGAGAAAGCATCGGCATCAACAGCGACGCGTACCGTATTACTCTTGAGCTCCCTGGCCGCATCCCCCCAGAACGCATCAAGGACATTTTATACAAAACACAACCAGAGACCTTAGACTACCTGATGAAAACAATCCTACAGAACTCAACGTATCTACGTTGGCAGCTGGTCCATGTCGCCAGAAAGTTCGGTGCCTTACGAAAAGACTTCGACTACAAAACCGTGGGAATGAAACGGCTCTTTAACCTCTTTGAACAATCACTCATCTTAGAGGAAGCATTGGATAAACTGCTTTGGGAACGCATGGATATCCAACACACCACACAGATACTACAGAAGATACAACAAGGCAAAATCTCGGTTCACATCCAGGGATTAAGTCCCATTGCCCTCACCGGATTTGAAACCATCCGTGGTCTTATGGTGCCTCAACGAGCAGATCGAACAATCCTCATGGCACTCAAGAAACGACTCGAGGAGGCAGACATCACCATGGCATGCACCAACTGCCACCGCTCCTGGAACACCACAGCCGGGCGAGTCTCCCTACAACCAACATGTTCTCGATGTGGAGCCATCAAAATCGCTATGGTACGACGATACAACAAACAATTCCTCCCCTTGCTCTCAAAGAAACATCGGACCACAGAAGAAAACAAAGAAGTCAGACGTCTCCATAAAAACGCAAGTCTCGTCCTCAGCTACGGACGGTATGCGATCCTTGCACTCGTCGGACGTGGTATCGGTCCAGACACCGCCGCCCGTATCCTTGGCAGGTATAACAAGCTTGAACTATCAAAATCCGAGGAGCTGGAAATAAAATTTTTACGGGACGTCCTCCAAGCCGAACTCCAATATGCAAAAACCAGAGGATTCTGGGACACATAAACTTCTCCAGAACATCGGAATATTTATAATATGTACAATTATATTATCATACGGTGATATTAGATGAAGGGAAAAATTGTAATCGGGAGTATTTTAGCTGTTTTCATCATCGCTCTCATGCCAGCAACCACCGCGATAGAATTACAAACCATAGAACCATCAGACCCATCAATCACTTATGAACAATTACGACAGATGAATCCTCCGGAGCTTCAAGCATACCTAGAAGATCTCGCAAGTGACTACCCAGAGATTTCCCCGTATTTCCACGCCGCGGTCCATGACCTTGAAAACTCCCTGGTAAACACAGAACAAAAAAAGAACGATGATCTTGAAAAAATCCAAAAACCCAGACAGAGCGATGAAAATCAAACACTGCTGGAAAAAATCTTCTGGAAAATCTATAACTATCGAGTCATACGTCTCCTCATCAGCCTTCTTTTGTTCCTGAAGTTCCAATCAAAATTCACCCTCCTTAGGACCACAACCTGGGGGATACGACTCCTCCGATGGGTGAAACTCGGCATCCTCCTTGGCTATATCGACCCTAGTCAACAGCCAACCCAGACACCACAAATAGGCTTCCAACAAGACAACACCAATCGAACCTTAACCGTCACCTACACCTCTGCTGTCGACATCCCCTGGAGCGACCTCTCCGAGGTCGGAGACGGCGCCTGTGACCCCCTACCCACCGGGAATGTCACCGCAGGAGATATCATCACGAACTGTACAGGAATCATCATCCTTTTGTACCTCCCCACCTATGAAGTCCTTGGTGCCTTCGAATTTGAATAAAAAAAAACAAACCGCCATTAACAAAAAGAAAGGAGCTTACAAATAGATCTCCTATTTTTTTTCTTCTTTCTTTATCCTTAACAGAACGAAGGCTTTTTAGCGTAAGGTAGTATTCCGCCACCCAATGCCGTTCCACCAGGACATCATCGAACAGATTCTTTCAAAGAAAATCCAATCAAAAGACGAGCTGCACAAGATCAAAGTCCAATTATGTAAAAAATATAATCTAAAAACCATCCCACGAGACAGCGAAATCCTTGCGAACCTCCCTGCAGATCATCTCGAAAACGGAGTCGCCCATTCCCTTCTTAGAAAAAAATCCACCCGCACCCTCTCCGGTGTTGCCGTGATTGCGGCGATGACGTCACCAGCCGCCTGCCCCCATGGCCGATGCATCCCCTGCCCCGGAGGCCCAGAACGGAACACACCACAGAGTTACACCGGTTATGAGCCTGCGGCGATGCGTGCCTGCTGCAACAACTTTGACCCGTACCTCCAGGTCCACAGTCGCGTAGAACAGCTCCATGCGATTGGTCATGTCACCGATAAAGTCGATCTCATCATCATGGGGGGCACCTTCACAGCCCGACTCCCCGAGTATCAACAATGGTTCATGAAACGCTGCTACGATGCCCTAAACAATCGCCGATCACAGACGTTTGAGCAAGCAAAAAAACACAATGAGACTGCTCCTTCGCGATGCATCGGACTGACCGTGGAGACACGACCAGACTGGTTTCTGCTCCAGCAAGCGGATCATGCGTTATATCTTGGGGCGACACGGGTGGAACTTGGGGTGCAGACCATCGATGATGCTGTTTTATCTTTGATTCACCGTGGTCATACCGTTTCAGATTCCATCAGGGCAACCCGGATTGCGAAAGATGCAGGTCTGAAGGTCTGCTATCATCTGATGCCTGGCCTGCCGGGAAGCACAGAAAAAAAAGACATTGCATCCTTTCATACGATTTTTTCCGATGAGCGGTTCAAACCAGACATGATCAAGATTTACCCGACACTCATCATCAAAGGAACACCCTTATATGATCTCTGGCAACAGGGAAGGTATGACCCGCTCACCACCGAGCAAGCCAGCCGTCTCATCGCGACTATCAAAAAGAACGTACCAGAATGGGTCAGGATTCAGCGCATTCAACGCGACATCCCAGCCCAGGAGATCTGCACGGGAATTAAGAAAAGCAATCTGCGTCAATACGTCGAGGTGGAGATGCAGAAAAACCATACCTCCTGTCGGTGCATCCGATGCCGAGAAATCGGACATGTCTCAGGTGAGAAAATAAAGACTATCACTGAGCATTCTTTGCACTGTGTGCATCGTCGGTACAAGGCAAGCGGTGGAGATGAATATTTTATCTCCCTGGAAGACCCAGCGCAGGATGTCCTGGTTGGGTATCTACGATTACGAGATATCGCCACCCCTCACCGGTATGAGCTGCAGACTGACCCATGCATGATGATTCGGGAACTGAAGGTCCTTGGGCGAGAAGCATCCCTTGGTAGTAGAACTTCGGAGGCGTATCAACACCGCGGATTTGGTAAAAAACTACTCCTGGAGGCGGAACGCATCTGCTCTGAGGAGGTTGGGAAAACCCAATTATTCGTTCTAAGCGGTGTTGGTGTCAAACCGTATTATCGCAAATTAGGTTTCATCGACACCGGGGTCTACCTCTCGAAGAAACTTCCGGCATAAACCCATGCGTATTTTTTTCAAAAGTAATATAAAGTAATGGTGATTTCTTCGTCGCACAACCAAGATTTGGTTGGGGGAGAGTTAATCATGTCCGAATTCATATGGTATTGGACAAAAGAAAATAAAAAAATTCTTACGACACAAACAGACCTTGCAGAACAAGCGATGAAAGACGGATTTTTTGTGATGGGCACCTTACTCCGACCTGGTCGCTTCCAATAATACCAACATTTTTTTTCCTTTTTTTTGTTTCTCGTTTCTGTTACGGAAGATTTTTATCTGTCCTTGTATTTCGCCATCATACATTATGGATACGATGAAATACAATGATTTACTGAAACGAGTGCATAGCGCAACCGTGAAGGAACGCATCACCGATGACCGGTTCAAGGTTCCCAAAGTCGATGTGTTCTACGAGGGTAACACCACGGTGCTGAAGAACTTCGATAAGATTATTGATGTGTTGAATCGTGACGCGGATCATTTCCTGAAATTTTTACTTGGGAGTGTTGGGACTGCTGGGGACATCTCCAGTGGTCGGGTGATTTTCCAAGGAAAGATTCCGATTAAGACGATTCAGGATCGGCTCGATGAGTATGTCGAGACCTATGTGATCTGCTCTGAATGTAACCGGCCGGATACGCATTTGTTGAAGAAGGACCGGACGTTGTTGATCCGATGTGATGCCTGTGGAGCGTTTCGCTCGATTGGTTCGATGAAGAAACGAAAAACCGTGGTACCCAGTGAGATCTTTAAGGAAGGCGAGGTGTACGAGCTGACGATTAAGGACATTGGGAAACGTGGTGATGGTGTGGCGTTTTTTGATAAGTACGTGGTGTATATCCCTGGGGCTATGAAGGGAGCGACGGTGAAGGTGAAGATAGAAAAGATTTCTGGAACGGTCGCATTTGGTCGTGTGACGCTATGAGAAAACCTGTTTTTTATTTTTCTTTTAAAATCAAAAATGAAGTACCTAGTTCAGTACGTGCATTAGTACCTGCATACCTCGATTCACTTTGGTCTTTTTTTCACCGAATTCCAGATAGAAAATCATGTTTTTTTCATAAAAAAAATTCGTTGATTGGTCTGCTGAATTGAACCCAAAATATCGAAACTTATTTAAACACAAGTACGTTTTCGTTCTATGTTTGTCTGACAAATGATGTCGTTCGGCGTTTATTGACGCCCGCAATATGCGCGTCTGACACAACAATGACATCACTATGACAAACACGATGAATGTGAGGAGAACTATGGAAAACGACCGCATTACAATCCGATTGCCTCAAATCGATCTCAGACAAATCGACCTTTTAATCCGTCTGGGAGAATTTACCACACGATCTGAGGTA
Organism: Thermoplasmatota archaeon; assembly: GCA_025457885.1. Classification (GTDB taxonomy): domain Archaea; phylum Thermoplasmatota; class E2; order DHVEG-1; family DHVEG-1; genus SM1-50. The sequence goes on from JALOTN010000030.1 coordinate 27,055, forward strand.
GTACGGCATGCGGTAAAAGAATATATCGAAAATCATACAACCCGTATTCTTGCAAAAGCCGACAAATACAAAAAAATTCAAGAATTGGAAGCTGCGGCCGCTGCTATAGAACCTTACATGAAAAAATAAAATCAATGTAAAAGCAGGGGATGGGATGCACCCCTTTAGTGAAGGCCGTCTGGTTCTCAGACGGCCTTCCCAACTACCAGGAATAGGAGGAACCAAGAAATGGCCGAAAATAGAATGCAGTCTTTTGTTGAGGCTGCGATAGAAAATAAAGTAACTGAGGAAAGCAAGCAGAAGGTTGAGGACGGACTCTTTGGAAATGCTCGGATTGTTATTGTCGGATGTGGTGGAGCTGGAGGAAACACCATCACCAGACTTCACAAACTCGGTGTCAAAGGAGCAGAAACCATTGCGATCAACACCGATAAAATCGCTCTTGACCTTGTCGATGCCGATAAAAAATTACTCATCGGAAAGACCCTGACCCGTGGACTCGGAGCCGGAGGATTCCCTGAGCAAGGAGAACGCGCTGCACGAGAATCAAGCAGAGAACTTGAGGAAATGCTGACCGGTGCGGACCTTGTCTTCGTCTGCGCAGGAATGGGTGGTGGAACCGGAACCGGTTCAGCCCCTGTCGTTGCCGAGATAGCAAAGAAACTCGGAGCGATCGTCACCTGCATGGTCTCCACGCCCTTCAACGTGGAGCGCGCCAGATTAGTCAAAGCCGATGAAGGCTTAGACAAACTGCGTGTGACTGCGGATTCCACCGTTGTTTTAGACAACAACCGATTGCTTGAGTTCGTACCAAACTTACCAATCAACCAAGCCTTTTCCGTCATGGACCAGCTCGTCGCTGAGACCGTAAAAGGAATATCAGAGACGATCTCCGTACCTTCCCTCATCAACTTAGACTTCGCAGATATGAAAGCGGTTATGGACTCGGGTGGACTATCGGTCATGCTCTGGGGTGAAGCCGATGAAGACGCTGGTGTCGACACCATCGTTAAGGAAGCATTGAATCATCCTTTACTCAACGTCGATTACCATGGAGCACACAGTGCGTTGGTACACATCACCGGCGGACCCAACATGAGCCTGAAATACGTCCAAGATGTCGCCCAGGCGCTCACTGAGGATATGGACTGCTACTCTAACGTCATCCTCGGAGCACGGGTCGATCCCCAGTTCGAGGGGAAATGCAGAGTCATGGCCATCATGACTGGTGTACAATCACCAAACCTACTGGCCTCTCGACCGGAACGAAAAACAAACCCGATCGCACCATCAATCCCGCAGCGCAAAGTCATGAACAACCCTAAGGTTGGCACCATTGACTTTGTCCGGTAAAAACAAAAAAAAGCTCTTCTCAGCTTTTTTCTCTTTTTTTTATTTCTTTTTTTTCCATCTCCTTTGAAACATTTTTATGAACGCTTGGAAACACTCTAAGTTTTATAGTACATGTAATATTCCTTTCTTCGGTATGGGCCTATGAGGTAGCCTGGATATCCTTCCGGCCTTCGGAGCCGGATACTGGGGTTCGAATCCCCATAGGTCCGCTTACTCTTATAAGGAATTCAACGATATCGTTTAACATAATTTCTAGAGGTATCCATGGGCGAACACTTACAATTACGAAGCATTTCCTTTGACACCTCTTTCTTACTAAAGGATGATTCCACCATCGATCAAGTCATTAAGATTATCGCCCATGATCGAATTCCTTGTTTCATCACCACTACTGTTGCTTCTGAACTGGAACAGCTGAAAATCTGGGGGCGTATCACCGAATCAGACCATAAGAAGGCGATACATCGCTGGATGCATGCCCATGCGACCGTCATCGACTTCAAAAATAAACTCCTCTCCGATGCCTTAGGAAACGCCTGTCGTCGATCAATGCAAGAACACGGGATCGATGCACACGACGTTGTCAACGACTGCAACATCCTGGTGTCAAACCTCAAAAATGGAGTCGACCTGTTCCTTTCTGAAGATTACCATTTCACTTCACCAATCACCAAAGACGTCATCAAAGAAATCCAACATGCAGCCTGTAAAGAATATTCCTTGATGTGTACGGCACAACTCTTTAGTATCGATGCAAAAACATTTCTGAAAACCTACAAGAATGGCTCCATTGACTTTTCCATCCTTCCAACATCACGAAAATAAGTTCAAGGAAAAAAAACCTCCTCGCCACCCCACAAGGTAAGGAAGGAGGGGGGAACGGAGCACGCCGCAAGCGCGCCACACCGACGCAACGCAGACACGCCACACCAGCGTCACCGCAAGACAAGAGCGCAGATCGGGAAGACATGAGCCCGCCGAACGTCGCCCTTCCTCACCAGACCTTATTCTCTCCCTCAAGCTATATAAACACATCGCGGGAAAATCCCAAAATGAACAAACTCACTCTTCCAAGACCAATCAGTTTTTAAATCAGCGACCAATAAACATCCTAAAAACCGTCTCTACCCCTATGAGCGTAACAATAGGTTTCATCGTCAACCCCATTGCGGGGATGGGTGGCCGCGTCGGACTCAAAGGCACCGATGATGTCCTCACACAAGCAGTCACCCTCGGGGCACATCCCGTCGCCCGAAAGAAAGCAGAAGAGATGCTCCAAGCCTTCTCCAAAGAATCCCCTTTAACGGATGAAATCCTCTGGATCACCTGCGGCGGAGACATGGGAAACAACGAACTAGAAACTTTCGGGATCAAAAACAAACAGATAGTCTATACCGCTTCAACCACCCAGACCTCCGCAAGCGACACGAAAAACGCCTGTAAAAAATTCCTTGAATACCACTTAGATTTACTCCTTTTCTGTGGCGGCGACGGCACCGCACGGGACATCTACAGCATCGTTGATAAAAAAATCCCGCTCCTCGGCATCCCCTCCGGAGTCAAGATGCATTCAGGGGTCTTTGGCATCACCACGACAGCGACTGCGAAGATGCTTAAAGAATTCCTCCAAAAAAGACTCACCATCGGGGACGTAGAGATCATGGACCTTGATGAAGACCTGTATCGTAAAGGAGAATGGAAGATTCGCCTCTACGGCATCGCAAAAGGAATCATCGAACCCACCTACATCCAGGTGGGAAAATCCCTTTTTGAGTCCGTCTCTGATGATGCGATAAAAGATGAGTTAGCGGACCATATCAAAGATGAGCTTGAAAAACATCCTGACTGGTTGTTCCTCTTCGGAACCGGAGGGACGATTGATCATATCGCACAGAAACTCCATATCGACAACACCCTCCTAGGTATCGATGCCGTCTACCAGCAAAAACTCCTGGCACAGGACATCAACGAAGAACAGATCCTCAAACTCTTGAAAAAATACACCAAAGCAAAGCTCCTTCTCAGCCCGATCGGGGCACAAGGATTCATCCTTGGGCGGGGAAACCTGCAACTCAGCCCCACCGTCATCAACAAGATTGGTATAGAAAACATCATCGTCGTCTCCACTCCATCAAAG
>JALOTN010000078.1 GCA_025457885.1 Thermoplasmatota archaeon
TTACCCTGCCTCATGGGTAGTATTATCGAGGATGAGTTGTTCTCCTCATCTGTCATAAAAGACCTTCGCGTGCTAGATTTCGATTACGTCCCCAGTGAGTTACCCCATCGAACCGAGCAACTTAAAAAACTAGCATCGATGTTCAAACCCTTATTTGTTAACATCTCACAAAACGTACTCATCCAAGGACCGGTCGGAACAGGAAAGACAGCCATGACAAAATATTTCTGTCAATCGCTGGTCCAGATCGCCCGGAAACAAGGCAAAGTTCTTGAATATATTCATATTAACTGTCGGAAACGATCCACCGACGCAATGGTCCTCCTTGGTATCTTAATTCATTTCGACCCTCGATTCCCCGACAGAGGATTCTCCGTGCAGGAGATGCTCCAAGTCCTCCGGACCAATCTCCAACGTAGAGAATCCCAGCTTCTTCTCGTGCTTGATGAGGTGGATGCCTTACTGCGGAAAGGAACCTCCAATCTTATCTACGACCTCACTCGTTTTAATGATGAGACGACCAAAACAGGGACTCCGATCTCCCTTATTTTAATTTCACAGAAGGATGTGTTTTCCAACTTGGATGAAGCAGCGCTCTCCACATTTAAGCGCAGCAACACCATTACCCTTGAGAAATATACTCGGGATGAATTATTCGACATTATCCAACAACGTGTGCATCTTGCATTTCATGCAAATACGGTCCGTGCAGAAAGTATTGAACTTATCGCCGATATCGCCAGCGAATATGGTGACGCACGGTTCTCTATTGAACTTCTCTGGAAAGCCGGTATGTATGCTGATGAGAAGCACGTCAAGCAGGTAGTCCCGGAGCATGTGCGTGCCGCAAAAGCAGAGACGTACTCTATTGTCACTGAGACGAAACTCAAAAACCTTGGGAAACATCACCTGCTCACCTTGCTTTCTATCGCAAAACGATTACAAAAAGAGGATACCGCGTACACAAGCACCGGGGATGTAGAGAAGACATATGCAATAACCTGTGAGGAATATTCAGAGGAGGTACGTGGTCATACGATGTTTTGGAATTATCTGAAAGAAATCGAGCTTGCTGGGTTCATCAAGGTAAAGCCTTCGGGGAAAGGCCAGGTGGGAAACTCGCAGTTCATCTCGCTTCCAGACATCCCTGCAGAGGTCCTGCGGGGGAAATTAGAAGAGCTTCTTACATAGGGTAGAGAGTGGACAGTCGCTGCAATATGGTTTTTTCTTCCAGCAATGGAGTTTAGCAAGAGTGACAAGCAATGCATGGTATTCTTTGTAAATGGATGTTTTTTGTTTTTCGGGGATGGTTGAGAGTCCCTGTTCAAAAAAGAGTTGGATGTCTTCATATGAGTCACTTACGGTTGGTAACGGGATTCTTGAACTGATTCGTCTGGTGTACGCATCGATGACAAAAACAGGGTGGTCCCCTGCGTAGAGGAGGATTGAATCCGCGGTTTCAGGTCCAATACCCTTTAAGGAGAGCAGTTCTTCTCGGATAGTACTGGTTTCCTGGGAGAAGAACTTCTTCAGATCCCCGTTGTATTGTTTTTGCAGATACGAAGAGATATATCTGAGGCGTCCTGCTTTTTGATTAAAGAAACCTGAGGGTTGGATAAGTGTCTTAAGGATTTTCTCAGGTACTCTGTTAAGGGCTGGGATGGTGAGTGCATTGTGTTCTTTGAGGTTCTTGAGTGCTTTTTCGACGTTCGTCCAGGCGGTGTTCTGAGTAAGTATCGCACCGATGATGATCTCAAAACGAGGGTCACTGTGTTGTTTCTGATGATAGGATACGTCGATTGGCCACCAATGTTGACCCCCAAACGCAGTGAACAGAATATCATAGAGTTTATCCAAAGAGATCGTCATGGTTCTGTAATTAAAAGTTATTCTAAAGGTTTTTTTCTACGATGTTGAGGATCTCTGTTGATTTTTGCATCGCGTTTTGTAAGAGTTCATGCAGCTCGTTTGTCACCTGTTGGACGTAATCAGGGTCTTTAATGGAGCTGAGGTTGATGCGGACGTTCAGCATGGCTGCCTGCACCCCGGTCTGTGCCATTAATGCGGAGACAGCGGCGTCGCTGATTGAGTTTTTATTTCCTTTTTCTGCAACGACATGAGCAACAGAAAGAATCTGGATGCATTTTCGAGCGGTCTCCAGGGGGACTTCCGCTGCTTGTTTAAAGGCTGTTTGCAACGCGATTTTTCGTTGTTCTTTTTGTTCCTCTGTTTCTTTTGGGAGCTTGATTGCTTTCATGACTTCATTGAACGCCTCAGTGTCTTTGTCGATGAGATCGGTTAAATCCTTTCGGAGTTCCTCGCTTTTTTCCAGAGCCTCTGCTATCTCCTCTTGGACTTCTTCATATCCTTGTTTTGCTTTCGTCAGATTGCAGACCATTGAGGTGAGGGCTGCCCCAAGGGCTCCTGCGAGGGCTGCGACACTGCCGCCCCCGGGGGCAGGGCTGCTTGAGGCGACCTCGTCGAGGAACATTTTTACATTCTGTTTCACAAGCTTGGTCATGGGGAAACCTTCTGTATTTCTAACAATCGTTTTTCAAGGACCTGATCAACTGTAAATTTTTCTAAGCGGAGGTAGTGGGTAGCACTGTCCACGATTGCTTCTAGGGGGAGCAATCCAACAATCTCGCTGCCAATAACGGGGACTCCGTAGCGTTCCGCTTCGTTTTTGATCGTTTCGAACACGCGGAAGATCGAGGTTTTCTGGTAGTTGGTGAGATTCATGGAGACCTGTACGATGCCTTTTTCTTTGATTTCGAATCCTTTTGCTTTGACATATCGGTACCCGCCGCTGCTGTGGCGGACGACTTTTGCTATCTCATCTGCTATTTTTATGTTGGTGGTACCAAGGTTGACGTTGAATGCGATGAGGAAGAACCGGGCTCCGACGGCGGTGGCTCCCGCGGTTGGATGAATCTTGTTGGGACCGTAATCTGGTATCTTCTGAGGGTTTTTACCAATCTCTGCCTTGAGTCCTTCATATTCGCCTCTTCGTACGTCTGCGAGGTTCCGTCGGTCCTCCCGTTTCGCTGCTTCCTCATACAGGTAGCAGGGGACGTTGGTTTTCTCTGAGAATTCTTTTGCAAAGTCATTGGCCAGCTGGATGCATTCGCTCATCCCGACTTCGGTGATAGGGATGAATGGGACGACGTCGATGGCACCCATGCGTGGGTGTTCCCCTTTGTGTTTGTTCATATCGATAAGCTCGACGCATTTGAGTGCGATCTCTAAGACAAGTGCTTTGACTGCTTCAGGGGGACCAATTAAGGTGACATCGGTGCGGTTATGATCTGCATCTGGGGTGAAATCAAGCAACGTCACCTCTGGATGCTGTACGATAAGTGTATGGATTGTTTCTATGGTTTGTTTGTTTTTTCCTTCACTAAAGTTAGGAACACATTCTATGAGCCGTGCCATAGGCAGTCACCGTAAACCTTAATCAAAGGTCCTTCATTTAACCATTTGGGATTATCCTATGGAATCGGTTGATCTCGTAATTACCCATGCCAGTGAACTGCTCACCTTAAAAGGACCACAGAAACCACGGGTGCGACAGCAGATGAGAAACCTAGGTGTCCTGAAGGATTGCTCTCTTGCGGTTCATGATGGTCTTATTGTGGATATCGGGCGGAACCTTCGTTATCAGGCAGACACGGTGATTGATGCTGCAGGGAAACTGGTGATGCCCGGGTTTGTCGATCCGCATACCCATGTGGTGTTCGCAGGGTCCCGAGAGTTTGAGTTAAACCTCAAACTTGCGGGGGTGCCATATATGGAGGTTTTAAAACGTGGTGGTGGTATCTTTTACACGGTTGAAAAAACACGGAAAGCCTCCCCTAACCAGCTGTTGTCACAAAGCAAGAAGCGTCTTGATACGATGCTACGATATGGGACGACCACCTGCGAAGCAAAAACAGGGTATGGGCTTGATGTGAAAAACGAGCTGAAGTTGCTAAAGGTACAGCGGAGTCTTTATGAGACTCATCCAATGGACCTGGTATCAACATTCCTGGGGGCACACGCGATCCCAAAAGAGATGGATGCTGAGCAGTATATCACCAGTATCATCGAGGAGATGCTACCAAAGACCCAGGGTCTTGCTCAGTTCTGTGATGTGTTTTGTGAAAAAGGAATCTTTAGTATCGCTCAGTCAAAAAAGATACTTCTCGCGGGTAAACGATACGGGCTTCAGCCGAAGATCCATGCAGATGAGATTGTCAACACGGGTGGGGCGTTGCTTGCGTCAAAGATTGGTGCGATTAGTGCGGATCATTTATTGCAATCCTCTGATGCGGGTTTACGAGCCTTAGCTAAGAATCGCATCGTCGGGGTACTTCTCCCGGGTACACCCTTCTGTTTGATGATGGAGCACTATGCTCCTGCTCGGAAGCTGATTGATGGTGGGGTTCCTGTGGCGTTGGCGACTGATTTGAATCCGAACTGCTGGACGGAGAACATGCAGATGATTATTCAGCTGGCGTGTCTTAAGATGCAGATGACCCCTGCTGAGGCGATCGTTGCATCAACCTTTAATGCGGCTTGTGCCATTGGGATGCAGCAGTATATCGGAAGCCTGGAGGTCGGGAAACATGCTGATATCATTATCCTGGATTGTCCCAATCATCAGTTCCTCCCCTATCATTTCGGGGTGAATTTGGTTCAAACCGTGGTGAAACGAGGCGTGGTCCTCTGATTTTCCTTGCTTTTTCCATCGTAAAAAGAATAATATAATACCACAGGATAATTATTCATAAACCATTATTTTAACGACCTGGGGGTTTCCAACTCACGATGATTCCACCATCACTCCGGCTTCCACTGCTGATAGGAGTCTTCCTCCTCTTGATACTACCACTATCGGTCTCCCTGGGTCAGGAGGACTGGTGGGATGATGCCTGGTCTTCTCGCCAGGAGATACCTCTCGGATCGTTTCTCAATGAGAAAAACACAGCAAACCAACCTGTCGACATCCACATTCGTTTCGAATCCCCCTGTTGGGCTCAGAATGAGACTCATCACTCTGTTCGGGTGCTCTGCCAGAATACACAAGGCAACCTTGAACTTGAATCTCAACTCTATGACCTGACCTACTCGGACCAGACTCATATCACCTCCTGTAACTTGGTGTTCCTCATCCCCCCGCAGACCGATGGCACCGAGCGATACTTCGCGTATTACGATGAAACCTCAACCCCTGCCCCAGGCTACCCTGATCATGTATCCATCGCAGATTCCTCCTATTTCTATGAACCCATCCCAGGATACCCCCTGGAATCACATTTCTTTAAGATCATCCAAGAAAACACCATCCCTTATGTCGTTGCACAAGAAGGAAAATTCCTCTGGTACACCACCTCACAATGCGTCACTAAACTCGTCGAAGGCTCCACAGAGGTCGCCCCGAAAAACGGAGAAGCAATCGCCTCATTCGAATTTGCTTATTACTACGGCTTTGACATGTGGGAGTACAGCTCCACCAGCCAAGAGATTGCCTCCAAAGAAGTCCTCACCGACGGGAACCTCATGGTCTCCTGCCGACTCATCAGCAAATCAACACAGGGCGATCTCCAAACCACCGCGGTGTACAAATATTATTACTGCCCGACGAACACAGAACGCATCCAGGTCCATGTGATTCATGAAGCGTTACAGGACTGTCAGATATTTGAGGAGGCGAACACTGATGGTGTCTATGCATCCATGCAATGTGGGGGAATCCATTCCGCGTCGATAACAGACCTGAACTTCGGGGAAATCTACCCGTATAATCATTTCTACTCAGAACAGGACACAGTTGAGCAGTACTCCGTGGACCTCAACCCAGAGTACACCCAGGAAAACCCGGTCCTCTGGTCTATTCAGACCCCGGATGATGTGGACCTTGGGAAGAACGCGTGGGTCTCGTTTGATGAAGGGACGACAGGAACAGTCCATGCTCTGATCTTTGGTTCCAACTCTGTTCTCAAATCAGGGTTGGATGAGCGTGATGGGATACAACTGAAAGCCTATGAATCGAACTACCCGCATCTTCCTGGATTGGATTACACCATAGCATCCGTGGAATGCACCAGAAACGCCTATGAAAAAAACAGTTCTGGGAAAGACTTGGTGATTCCAAAGGGTTTCATTGCTGAATTCGATGCAGAGTTCTTCTCCTCACCCCAAAATGGTTATCTTGGCGCAGAGGAAGAAGCCCGTCTCTTTCAGACCCTCGTAAAACTAAAACCATCCACCAAACAGAATAACGCGACCGATGAGAACACCACTCAGGATCGCTACTCGCTTCAGGTTTCTGTCCATGGAGCGGTCTCGTTTCCCTTCGGGTCTGTGTTTTCTGCACTCACCGGTCGTGATTTTCCCTACCTCACAGTTGAGGCGTATCGAGA
>JALOTN010000079.1 GCA_025457885.1 Thermoplasmatota archaeon
GGTGTGAAATACTGGGTTGCCATCCAAGAAGTATTCCCCTTCTTATACGGCGGACAATGGGGCTGGAGCACAAACGGTGCAAACCCAGACCAACTCAGCAGCCCAGTACAAGGATTCCCCCTGTTAGGAACACCGTACTGGACGGCGACCACCTACGGTGATCACGCCTTCCAACTTTGTGGAAACTGTGGAGAAATTGAACCCTGGCCACCAGGAACATACCCTGTTGAAGGATTCATTAAAAACCTAGGGTTATCCTATACCGAATCAAATATACCGGTCAATACAAAAATTACGTATCTCTCCTATGAGGAACTCCTGATCTACAATGAAACAATAGTCGTTCCCGGACCACTCGCACCAGATGAAACAACAGTTGCGATGTTCCCAGATGTGACGTTATCGGACGATGGACACTATATTCTTGAAATGCAGACCATGCTAGCTAACGATGACCATCCCTCTAACAATAAGAAAACACTGAATTTCGAAATCAAGACAAACCCACCACCCTTCACCTGGGCGGAATTAACCGGATTACTCGGCCAAAATGACTGGTACATCTCAGATGTCACGGTGTACTTATTCGCAGAGGACTACAAATGGCCTACTGGTGTGAATTACACAATGATGAAGATCGATAATGGAGAATGGTTCGAATATACCGGTCCGATTATCGTTAGCTCCGATGGTGTGCACATCGTCTCTTTCTACTCTGTTGATTACCAAGATAATGTGGAGGAAATACGATCTGTTTCCTTCAAAATCGACCAAAACGTACCGACCGTCGGACTATCTGTAGAGAAAAATGGTTTGCATCAATGGAGAATCATTACAGTGACATCCGATCAGACTAGCGAAATCCATCTGATACAATGCTACGTCGATTCTCTGCTCTATGGAGAAGTGTTCGATACAGAAACCTATGAATGGAGCTGGACAGGAAAAGGAAATCACACAGTCATGGTAATAGCCTATGATAACGCAGGAAATTCAGCATCAAATACCGTCACATTCAGCCTTTCCGTTAATGACTTCTTACAACAGCAATTCCAGCTGTTTCCTTTTTTGAGCAAAATAATTCAGATCATTTTATCCTTCTTTTCCAAGGCTCTCCAGACTCATTGATCAAAAACAATCGCTCGTTTGATGAGAGAATCTTTCAAATCAACATTCTGCCCGTCCGGTGTCAATCCTGGTGGTGGTTCTATTCCTTCGTGTCGCATTTTATATCGAGCACATTGCGCATGGTTTTCTTTCGAAAGACAATATTGATACGTTGGTTTGGTGACATACTCATAGACAGCAGGATCTTTATTTAACAATTGGAAAAACTCTGGGAGGTCCTCTGGAAACATGTTCAGGCATGTCGAAAGATACGGACATCGGAAATCACTCTGAAGAATCTGATACACCAGACATTTGTGATATCCTTCAGACTCGCAGGAAGAGAAATCTTTGTATTTAATAATAGCTGGATATGTCTTAATACAATCCCTGGTAAAATCAATATAATACGGACAACTCATGACCACACACAACCTGGTAAAAATGAATCGTTTGAATCAATAAAAACATTTGCACGTTTTAAGAACATACAAGCCAGTGCTACATACTCTAAAGAAAGATTTAAATGAATCAAGATTATAAGATTTCTTCAGGGAGTTCCTCATGAAAAAAATAATCATTATGTTTGTTGTCGTACTCATGGTTTTTCCGGTCACCATCGGGATGAGCCTGAGCCATGGTTCCTTTGATACTTCGCAGAAAAATCATTCAGAGATACCAGAAGGAAAAACGCTGTTTTTTATTCAACGGTTTAAAACCACCGCTCTAGTGCCGATGAGAGACGGTGTTCATCTTGCCACGGATGTGTACCGCCCGATTTTCCGCGCATCGCCACATGCGACACTCCTCATCCGTACTACCTATGGCAAAGATTCGTTAGCGATGATCGGACTACTTGGGATCCTCCGTGGATGGCCAGTGGTCATCCAGGATACCCGCGGACAGGGTGCCTCTGAGGGTATTGACACCGGTTTTAAGAACGATAGCACCGATGGTGCAGACACTCTCTCCTGGATCGTGAATCAAACATGGTCCAATGGGAAAATCGTGACCTACGGATTATCCGCCTTAGGCATCGTCCAGTACTGTCTAGCCGCAGCAAACCCTCCAAGCCTCACCTGCCAATATATACAGGTCGCCACCCCCAACCTGTTTAAACACGCGGTGTTTCAGGGTGGTGAGTTCCGCAAGAACCTCGTGGAGGACTGGCTTAGTGACCAACAAAGCGAGTATCTCTTAGATGAGATCAAAGAGAACGAGAATTTCACCTGGGGGTATTGGGGGAACGTCACCTTGGATGATAACTGGGAGGATGTGAACGTCCCAGCCATCCACATCGGCGGGTGGTATGACATCTTTGGCCAAGGGACCATTGAAGGATACCAGGGGTATCAACATCATGGAGGACCTGGTGCACGAGGTAATTCGAAACTGATCATGGGTCCTTGGACGCATACAGGTTTTTTTTCACGGACACAAGGGGAACTGACGTATCCAGCAAACTCCCTTGACCGGTTTTCCTTACGGATGTTCCGAGATATGGTCCGACTCTATGTCTTCAACGACACGGATACATTATCTGAGTGGCCAACCGTCTCTTACTATGTGATGGGGGACGTTGAAAACAAAAATGCACCCGGGAACCAGTGGCGGTACGCAGATGATTGGCCGGTTCCTGCAGAGAATATTTCTTGGTATTTCCATTCCAATGGAACGTTGAGTCCTACTCTGCAAAGCGATTCAGAACCACTATCTTATGTGTATGATCCTACTAATCCGGTTCCCACGGTTGGTGGGAAGAACTTGTATTCCCCCGCGGGACCCTATGATCAATCAGCAGTGGAGAACCGCTCGGATGTGTTGGTTTTTACAAGTCCGTTGCTTATAACACCATTTGAGGCGACCGGTCCGATCACCGCACAGTTGTTTGTCTCCTCGGATTGCCCAGATACTGATTTTACTGTCAAACTCACCGATGTGTATCCTGATGGGAGGTCTTTGTTTATCACCGATGGCATTTTGCGGATGCGGAATCGATACACGCAGGACCATTGGGATTTCATGGAACCAGGGACCATCTGTCATATTACCGTTCATCTATGGAGCACCTCGTATATCTGGAACTCGGGTCATCGGATCCGTGTGGAGGTCTCCTCCTCAAACTACCCGCGTTTCCTGAACAACCCGAACACGCGGGATGGGATTGGGAAGAACACGACGTATGCTGTCGCGCAGAACACCGTCTATGTCGATGAGATGCATCCGTCCTGCATCATCCTTCCCCAACCATATCCATCGTATCAACTCCAGGTCTTTGAGCCGTCAACGCTACCGTCCATCGCATGGTTTCCCCCCTTGTTTCTGTCTTCTTTTCAGCTAGTATCGTAGAGGAATCATCTTGAAGAGATGCGGTGAAGAGAAGAACAAAGGGATATATTTTTAAAGGAGAATGCCGATATAAACCCTGTAGACAAGGGGATCTGATGAAGAGGGCGCACTCCCTGCAAAAACCATTGACCATTGTTTTCATGCTTGTCCTGGTTCTCATTCCGGTTACCCAGGGGAGTATCGTTAGTCATTCCCAAAGTACTGGTAGTTCCTTGAATAGAATCCAAGAGAATGTTTCTCCCCCAGTTGCTTGTGTTGATTCGGTGTATTCTTTAACCCCGGACTGGGCCTCTGATTCACCCCATTACAGCACCGGTGGAGCGTTTGCTGATTTTAACAACGACAACTGGCTTGATTTCATCGTCTCCGATGGCAACGATATGGGACAAGGACACGTGCGACTCTACATGAACGACGGAGAAGGTCACCTCCCGACTACTGCTTCCTGGGAGTCAGCTGATGTTGCGTATAATGGTCATCTGGATGTCGCGGACATCAATGGTGACGGCTGGTGTGATGTCGCAGTCTCCTATCTTGGCACCGGGTCATCCCTGGGGCCGATCGCGCGGGTGTATATGAACAATCAAGGGGTTCTTTCTTCATCTCCGAGCTGGTCTGCGAACATCATCGGAAACGCGTTTGGCGTGGATTTCGGAGACATGAACAACGATGGCAGACCAGACTTAGCGATCGCGACCGGATGGTCCTATAACTCGTATCATTATCATACGTATGTGTACCTCAATAGTGATGGAGCATATGGTTCAACACCTAGCTGGCAGTCAGCGGATCAGAACATCTACATGAACTGCCTCTGGGTCGATGCGGATGATGACGGCTGGCTTGATCTTGCGGGGATCGCAGATAGCGCTCAGACGCAGATTTATCGGAACCTCGGAGGAGTCCTTGAGACCACCGCAAGCTGGTACACCGCGGATAGTGCAAATCAGTTCGGCATCATGCTGACTGCTGGTGATGTGACTGGTGATGGGGTCCGTGAGCTGTTCGCCACCGATAACATTCAGCTGGGTGGGGATGGATACTTCAAACAATACACGGGTCTTTCCACCGGGTTCTTCGAAACAACCCATTCCTGGGGGTATTATGGGAACTTTGGGTCTGCGGTCGCACTCTCAGATGTGAATGGAGATACCCTCCTGGACCTGGGGACCGGAGCATGGTGGGAACAAACCAATATCTTCCTGAACCAAGGAACTAACCTACCACCAACGCCATCGTGGAGCTCAACGGACGAGACGGTTGTTGAGAAAATCGTGTTTGGCAACATCGGACCATCCTTCTGTGAAGAAGTCTACGTCGAACAGTTCAATGTCGAAGGGAACCGCCAGCTCTTCTACCTGCCGCATCGACAGATACAAGGAATCAACAGCGTCCAGTGCGATGGAATCACCCTGGATGAATCACAATATTCCTTTAGCCGAGATGAAGGATGGATAACAATCCCTACAAACCCAGAACAATCCTTAGAGGTCACCTATCGGTACTCATCCTCTCAGGATATGGCGGTCACCAACTGGGACCCTGACGTCGGCAACTACCTCTATTACAATAAAATGATTAATTATTCACTGCCACAGTTCTATTCTCATCCGTCTATTGGATCGAATCTGGAATGTGACGGATCACTCCTCTGGGAGGATATCACCCCCGAGGCGACCATCCAAGGCGTCTTTACCATATCCAACGCAGGAGACCCCGGTTCCCTCCTAAACTGGGAGGTGGCCTCCGCACCTGACTGGGGAACCTGGACGATCACACCATCCAGCGGGAGAGATCTCCCTACGGGTGAAACCATCACCATCCAAGTCGAAGTTATCGTTCCAAACGAACAAAACACCCCATATCAAGGAACCATCCTGGTCATCAACAGTGATAAACCAGGGGATTATTGTGAGGTCCCTGTGACGCTCACAACACCGTACGACTGGGAGCCACCGGTTCGTCTGCTGAGATATCCCATCGTTTTAGAACATCTTCGCAGCATTGCTTGTATTTTTCAAAAACCTCTTTGGTAAGATCAATCCGTGATTCCTTCACATCAAAACCAGCGGTCAAAAAAACAATCCGGGTGGTCACCACTTCTGCATTGCTCCCATGATGATACGTGGGGTACTTCAGTTTCCCTACCCCGATGAACTGCCCGGTGCCGTCGCGAATCACACTTTTTGGTTCCTCGGTGTTCGCCTGAAAATCATTATAACATTTCTCCAGGGTCTTTTGTACTTCCTCAGGTATCTCTTTCATAGGTCTCCTCAACCGGATTATTCCTGATTCGTAATTTTTTATCCTTTATTAAATGTTGTTTTCCCCCGGCGTCCAAAAAAAAAAAAGAAAAAAATCTTTTTCGTTAATTCACCAATAGGGATAAAAAGACAATGACTCCAATGATGAGGGTGAGTAATCCAACAAACAAGGCGTTCTTCCGTATCTTTTTTTCTACATCGGTAAGCTCCGACCATGGTTTTTGTTGGATCCCAAGGGCGATCTCAATAGCGATCCCAATCGCAGCCCCGATAGGGATTCCGATGACAAACCCGACGACAAAATCACTCATGTTCTCTGTCCAGATACAAGATATGGACGACAGAATATTTAAGAGTTATCAGATTAAAATTGTACAAACATAAAAATATGTAGGGTATTATATTTAATAATAACCAAAATATCGTAATTTTCTTCTGAAACTCATGATTATAATCCCCCAGTCACTTCAAACATACGAGGATTTTTTCTCACACACATTAAAAGACCATCGAACAGACAAGGTCTCCATACTATTCTAGTATTACCCAACCACACCATAACAAAATCCAGGGTCCCTCTTTCTTGACAACATTTAAAA
>JALOTN010000031.1 GCA_025457885.1 Thermoplasmatota archaeon
TTCACTGGATTTGCATCTGGTGGAACCACACCCTACACCTGGGCATGGGACTTCGGCGACGGAGCAACCGCAACCGTTCAGAACCCAACACACGCCTACACCACCGCAGGAACCTACACCGCAACCCTTACCGTCACTGACGCAGCCTCAAACACAGCCACTGACACCGCAACCGTGACCGTTCTCGCACCACAACCAGTCCTTGAGATCGGAGCAATCACCGGCGGATTCGGCATAAAATCCTCTGTCAAGAACACCGGAGAAGGAGCCGCGACAAACGTTGCCTGGACCATCACCCTTGATGGGAAACTGGTCTTCGTCGGAAAATCATCCACAGGAGACTTCGCAACCATCGCAGCAGCTGGTGAAGAAGCCATAAAAGCAGGATTCATCCTGGGCTTCGGGAAAACCGGAATCACCGTCTCAGCAACCTGCGACGAAGGCGTCGAAGCAGAGGCAACCGCAAGTGCATTCGTCCTCGGACCCTTCATCCTCGGAGTGAAATAAAACCACTCCCCCAAAAAAAAGAAAAGAGAAAAACCACTCTTCAGAGAATGGTCTGAAACATTTCTTCCCTTTGGTTATTTTCTATTGTGATCTACTTGACATTCAGGATAAAGGGGCCTAAGAGGAACGCAGTGGCTGTTTTCTGAACATCCATCGCTGTAATGGTGATATCTACT
Organism: Thermoplasmatota archaeon; assembly: GCA_025457885.1. GTDB lineage: Archaea > Thermoplasmatota > E2 > DHVEG-1 > DHVEG-1 > SM1-50. The sequence continues at coordinate 684 of JALOTN010000031.1, forward strand.
GCTCCAAGACCAAAGACCAATCCAGTGGAAACATCCAGGCTGCCACCTGGTGAGATACCGACGAGAGTCCCACTCTTTTCCTGACCAATAAGAACTAAACCCTGAACAGTGATCGTCCAGTTCACATGAGAGGCTTCAACCACTCCGATATTTTTGATTTCCACAGTGATCTTCATCCCACCAGAGATATTTCCTATCTCAATCTGTGGACCTTCCACGATCTGAACCGTGATAGGATCTGACCATGCGCTGATTGCACCATAGTTATCCTTCACTTTCACCTTTACTTGATAGTCACCCGCAGCCAACCATTTATGAATCGTTTGAACAGATTGGCCAGATGTGTAAGGCCCAAGCCAAGCGCTTTCTTCATCCCCCCAGCTCCATTGATAATAGAGTTGGGCATCAGAGTCAGGGTCCGTAGAACTCGTACTAAAGGTATAATCGACGCCGACCTTACCCGAGGTTGGCCCTGATGGCAATGAAGGTTTTGCTGGGGGATTGTTCGATATCTCTGTGATTTTTACAGAGGGGTCCCCAAATAAGTTGGTTTCATAATACACCCATCGGATGCAGGATCGACCGATGATAGGGAGATTATCCTCCTTTGAATCATGGCTTGCTTTGCCAATCTCTGACATCATCTCACCAAACACCGCATCCCAGAATTGACGGTGGAGTCGTTGAGAATCACCATCGGTGCTATAGGACCAGAAGAACCCGTACCTCGCATTCATAATCACAGCAAAAGCAGCATGCGTTGTCTTGACTGTGAAATGCTCCGCGATGCAATCACCGCTGTCAAAACCGCCAGCCATACAACCCTGTGAATATATGAAACAGGTGCGATTCGATGGATTGGTCAGCCCATCGACATCGTAGGTATCTATCTTCAGATCATATTCATAGGATGCATGACCGAGGTGATTAATCACATGTACACCATTGTTGATGACGGAGATGATCGCTGAGGACGGCCAGGAATACGTCTGGGTATCATATAATTTTGAGATCACATAATCATCTGTAGAGATTCCCACAGTGGTATATCCATCATCACTTGATCCATTGATGAGTTGTTCCATGTAGGTTGATCCATAGCTTGCGATTCCATAATCCCCCAGGTACTCCGCTGCGAAATTAAATTTCTTCAGATAAGGATCATTGACATCCCGGTTGATATACGCAACAGTTTTTGTCACAAAATTCGTAACTTCAGTAGTCGAACCAACACAGGCTCTTCCGACATAGACCTCTGCGACAAGATCGACGTCTCCCCCATCAGTCCCATCATGAGGTTCACCCCAGTTGCCATCATTATCATAATTATAGGGGCCATCAAGACAGGCATAGTAAATATCAGAAGGCATGGTATCCTCGTAATAGGTGACATTCTCATCCATCCCGGAGACCCAAAGCTGAGGAGCGACTACAACGTTGTCATCCCCACCGATGAGGACATATTCCACACCCCAGTTGGTATACGCATCTCTGATATAATTACGGATGCTTTCCAGGTCACTTCCGCCAATGTCCGTCAATGTCTTAATAACGGTTGGAACACCTGTTGCATCATGTGCTTCTTTTAATGGTTCAAATCCTGCTTTCAGCGCATCAGTGGTGATAATTAAGAGTTCATAACTATCGAAGGATGCTGGTATTGAAGGATACTGTTCGGTATACCAAAAGGTCATCTCAGGGTTGTCTACTTTTTGTTCAATGGCGGTTCTATCCACCTGGAGCCCCCGGTACAAAGAAGGTTGGGTGGCAGAATTGATGGTTTGAACCGATACCTCCAGGCTTTTATAATAGAAGAGCTCCCCGGTGACCGGGTTATATTGAATCGGATGTAAAAGAAGAACTACCATCTGATATCCTCGGAAAGACTGGATACCGACTTGAGTGAATAATTCACCTGGATATGCCGCATTGGTGTTATACAAGACCTCATTTGGAGTCGGTACTGGGATATCCTCGGTCTGAGACAGAGGAATCGCCTGACTTGTCGGTTCGATAGAATACCCTGATCCAAGGAAGACTTTCTCCCCTGTTATGATCTCGATGTCAGATACTACTGAGTCAGGGGGTAATAGCAGGAACACGCCTTTGGAGGGTATCTTGGGTTCTCCAGCACTCCCCGCAGAGTAACAATCCCCTAAGGTGACACGATCATAAAGAATTCCAGCAATATCAATGGTTTCAAGAATGGGAGCCGCGAAAAAATATGTTTCATGAACATCTTTATCCACCAAACTTTGCTGTGATTGAACGCTGACAGAGCATATCATTAGACATGCGAAAACAATGACACAAACCTGCTTCCAATTAGATAGAATTAATGTGGTATTCTTCTTCATATATAATCCCCTATCACTACATGATATACGTCGTTCTAATATATAAACATGGATGGTGCATCCTACAGACGCAGGAAAAATCTTTTAAATACGTTTGAACCCACGATGCATGTACTGTCGCACAGAAAGAACCATTCGGTCACGTCGATAAGCAAGTGGCATCGTTTGTCCTTCCCCCCAGGTTTTTTTCTTTTTTATCTCAGAAAGGATAGTATCGATACGTAAATCCGTTGTATCAACCACCGTATAGGCAAATCCAGCATAGAAAGGATCATGTGAATCGCTCCCCCCCGTTCCACCCAAGTGGAGCATATGAGCTACTTTCGCGGTTTTCAAGTTCGAATTTGGGACACTACACCCATTAAAAACCTCAATAGCAGAGATTTTCTGATGAATCGCCTGTAATTTCTCCTTTTTGATACCAGAGAGAAGACGAAAAAGATGAGGCACAATTGGTTCTCCACCCACCGCAAGAACAGAGTCGACAGTCTCCTCAATGGGACGTCCTTTCGGGATATTCTCTGTGACATTCAGTGCCAATAGATGACCATCTGCCGTAGAAATTTCCACACTTGGAATGACTAGAAAATCTGTTGGGATGCTCTTTTTCACGGAAAGGAAACCCTCGATGGTGTTATGGTCCGTAAGAGCCATGCCCTGAAGACCACGCTTTTTCAATGATTGAATCAAATCCTGAGGGGACCCTATACCATCATTGGAATAACAGGAATGGACATGCATATCAATTTTCAGCATATACGAAACATCTGCTGTTAGGGGGAAGTCGAAATTCGTATTAGAAATTTACGGTATCTCTTGCTCGTCTTGAAGGACTACTAGAGATAAAAAATAAAAAAGAAAGCGTTAAATAACCCAAGGCTATTGTCGCGGGTCGGGAGAGGCAACTTTATGCTCATTGAAAAAAATAAACAACTAAGTACACATAGATTTGGTGAGTTAGAGCTCGTGGACAAATCACTGTTTTTTCTTTGCACAAACAGACGAGACAACTAACCCTCCTTATCTCTCTTTTCAATACCCCCTGAAAAACACATCATAAAAACCACAGGGTAGGAAAAGTCCAAACGATGACAAAACCAGAAGATCCTGATCAAACGTCTGTTACAAAAAACATAAAAAGTCCCCATCTTCTTACCCCGTTATTATGACCGAACAAATACTTCCAGCTCCTGCACTCCAAACGCTTTTTGTCTCAAGGGAAACAAGCAAATGTCCCTTGCTCACTGACATGATACGACTTGGCCAAAACCTCCAAGACATGGGTTTGACGGATGAAGAAACCGGGATTCTCAGCCTCGATTACGGAAAACGTCTCCTCATAAATGCAAAAAACACGGACCTAAAAAAAGTCACACAATCCGATATCGTCGAAATCGTAGATTATGATCCCTTGAAAAACATCATGATGGTGATCGGGTTAAACAACCCAACCATAGAAACCCCGGTACACTGGATAACCCAGAAAGCCCGCCAAGACGTTAATGCAATCCTCCAAATAAACAGTACGACACTCTACAAGAAACATCAACACACACTTCCATCAACAGAGAAGGAAACAAAACCAGGCACCCTTGAGCGGGCGAAAGAAATCCTCAGAACACTTCAGAAAGGAAAAACAATCCTCATAAAAAACGAAGGAATCATTTTCGTTGGTATCAACGGAAAAGAAATTCTTAAAATCTTACCGAAATATCTTGAGGTACGCCCATGAAAATCAATGGAAAAGATTATCAATCACTCTGGCGGGAGGAAGAAACAATTCACTTCATCGACCAGAGGAAACTCCCCCATACGTTCGAAATATATTCCGCCAGGACCATTGATGACATCGCCTATGCCATCAAAGAGATGGTCGTACGAGGAGCTCCTGCGATTGGTGCTGCAGCAGCGTATGGCATGGCAATCGGAAATAAAAATCCAGAAAGAACAGCAACAGTCCTTCGAACAACCAGACCAACTGCTTATGATCTTTTCCACGCAATCGAGTATATGACCAATGCAATTCAACAGGGGAAGAACGCGTTTACTGCAGCAACACTCTACGCGCAGACAATCATCTCCCGTTGTAAAAAAATAGGGGAACATGGGGAGAAGCTCATCAAAGATTCCACCCGGATTCTCACCCACTGTAATGCAGGAGCATTAGCAACCATTGATTATGGAACCGCGTTAGCTCCAATCCGTCTTGCCCATGAAAACAAAAAAGAGCTCTTCGTCTATGCAGACGAGACACGACCACGTCTCCAAGGTGTACTTACCGCCTGGGAACTCTACCACGAAGGTATCCCTCACGTCTTAATAGCGGATAACGCAGCAGGTTATTATATGAGAAAAAAAGACATAGACCTCGTCATCGTCGGAGCGGATAGAATCGCAAAAAACGGTGATTTCGCAAACAAGATAGGCACCTATGAAAAAGCAGTCCTTGCCAAGGAAAACGGTATTCCATTTTATGTGGCTGCACCAGCAAGCACGTTCGATCCACACCTGAAGGACGGCTCACAAATCATCATCGAAGAACGAGCAAAACAGGAAATGACACAGATCGCTGGAATAACAATCATGCCTGAGTGGATTTCGGTTAAAAACCCGGCATTCGATGTCACCCCGCAGAAATACGTCAGCGGATACATCACCGAAGATGGAATCCTCAAAAAATAAACTATCCTACGAAGAAAACCGTTTATATAAGGTATCTGATTCTAAATAAAAAAAAACAAACCAGGACGATTCTGGAGTGGATGCATATGAAACTTGAAAGCCTCGATGAGATGGAGGAAGAGAAACGATATTATTGTTGGTCCTGCGGAAAACAACTCGAATCAGTCAATGAGATATCCCAACGGATCTGTTTCCAATGCAAACAAATCATCAAAGATCTAAAATCCGATGACCTTTTCTACTGCTGGGCCTGTGGAAAACAGCTGCTCCACATGAGCGAAATCGCCCAGGGCGTCTGTCATCCCTGCAAATCTTCTATCATTAGGAAAATCCATACACCCCAGAAAAACGCCTCACCAGAATATTAAGAACAATTAAACATTTTTTTAGATTTCATAAAAAAAAAAAAAAAAAAAAAGATATTGGTTTGGTTTTACTTTATCGAAAGGACAAACGGCCCAAGTAAGAACGCGGATTTTGTCGTTGATACTTCGATTGCGTTTTGTGCCTTTGCGGTAATGACAATGCTAATCTTACCAAATCCCATGAATGTCCCAAGGGCTACCGGGATTGATGAACCAGCAGCGAGAGTCGCTTCTGTTCCAGTGGCAGATGCATTCACGCGTTTCAATATCCCACCAGTGGCTTTCATTGACCATTGGACATTGTTCGCTGGGTTTGCGCCAATATTTGATACATCAGCTTTTACTCCCATTGGTCCCTTGACATTTCCAATGGATAATTCAGCAAGACCTGTTCCTTCGACAATAGCGCCAATACCCCATCGGCCATCAACCTCAGGAAGAGCAATATGTAACTGTGTCCAGCTGCTTCCGAGTTTCACGAAGTCACTTTTATCTGGAACATGTGGACCAGATAAGGTGTCGATCCAGGCGTAATACACACCAGGGCCAGGTTCATACTGAGTCCATTCTACTGCGACCCAAAGTTCCTCATGACCCGTGAGATCAACTGGAGTGACTAATGGGACGTTGGTGACTCCCGTGGTGTCTAAATGGAATGTGGTATCCTGAACGATGACTGGACCAGGCTTTGTTGAGGTGGTTCCCTTGTCGTAAATAATAATCTTAATATCAATTTCTGGTACACCATTATCCGCTGAGAATGCGACATTGACACTATTCATAGTCCAATCCGCATATGGGCCCATTTCATCCTGTGTTAATCGAATAGCAGTTTGCCAGATATACGGTGGTGTTCCCCCAGAGATACCAATAACTTGATCAAGATTTTCCTCAGCGTAGTATTTTAATTCTATTTGATCACGTGCTGGGTTGAAAAGATTCGATGCTTTATTCATAGAAACAAAGCTTAATTTTTCAGGGTTACTTGATATCGCAGCTGCAGAGGTTGCAACAAATAAGGCTGCGATACACATGACTAAACCAGCCTTTAAAATATTCCTCGTATTACTCTTCATATTATTCACCTTGTTAAAATATATAGCCATTCTTATATATAAGCTTATCTTTCTTTATTTAAATCTTATCTTGAGATAAAAGAGAAATGTTCGTATCATCTCAAAGAACCTCCTAAAGAAAAAGAAAAAATATTCTAAAATCCTTAAAAATTTATCATTTTTATCAGAAGGATTATATATGGCTTCAATCCCATATTATTTATTAGAACATACCGATATCATTATATAGAAAAAACACATGTGATTAACGGGGATTAACCACCAAATATGAAGAGGTGACTCGTGTTGAGAAAAAAAATTGTATCAATTATTATTCTAGGCCTTGTTTGTTCACCCGTACTATCTTTCGGGGTTTTCGGATATAATACTGGAAAACAAAATCTCATAGAAACTGTTCCAACGACCCAGCTACAAGATATTACCAGTCATATACTGAACAGTGATCCTTCGATTTCGATCACCACTCCAGAAGCTGGATATCTGTATCTATTTAAACTCCAACCTATTAAAATGACGTTGGCAAGCCTGTTCGGTTTTAAATACGCTGTCGTAGTCGGCAGAAGCATCAACCTCGATACAGAATATACTGATATCCACCATGTCAAATTTGTAGCCCATCATATGCTCACTGGTTGGGAGACAATCCGATGGGATTATCAAAGAACAGATGGAATGGGCGGCGATATGAGTCTCACTTCAGGATTGTACACCATCACCGCAATCGCGTATAACGAGACAGACTTTGAACTCGCATCTGATTCTATCAAAATTTTATATCTCAAAATCGGTCGTGAGGATTTCGGCGTCTGGGTAAACACAAGATACGATGGAGGAGAAATTATCAGCACACCACTTCAACTGGGTATGACCGATTTCGCATCAATGTTAAACACCGGTGAAACAAAACAATTTAAAATCTCCATGCAGAACAAAGATGATACTAATATCGATTTACGATTCATCCGAACAAAAATCATGAATAATACCGAGAAAGTCGTGGAAACAAAATGTGATATCATCACTGCCTGTGACACTTCAAAACAATATGAAGTCTCTGTAGAAATACGATTTCCTTTCGTTATGCTTGAAGGTGGTCAACCATCAGAGGATAACAATCCGTATTTTGCAACGAAAATAGGGTATCAATCCCAGACAGGGCAAGGAGCTGCGAACCATATCAATACAACTGTGTATATCGGCAGGGAAAACATCAATGACCCTAGGGTCTTCCGTCTATCAATAAAACCAGAAAACATCGAAACCGGATCAAAACTCACCTTCTTTACAAGCTACTTAACTGTTGATGAAACAGGAAACGAAGTCTTCCAACGTACTTATTCAATCGCATTTGAACCAGCTACGGAACTAACAATCACTTCGATACCTCGTGAAGCGAAAATCAGTTATGAATTTGGAAGAAGCGCAGGAATACAAACAAAAATCTCACTACGTGCAGAAGGAGGAATCCTTGATGATATCATCCAAAGCCTCTTGCTTGATCCCCTCCCAAGCTATATGACATTTGATTTAACAATCCTTGGATCACGAGAGTTCCTCTACGAAAGCGACAGGTCATACAATATTTCCTATTCCATTGATTCCATACAAAATGGGAACCTTGTCACTTTCAACGTCATCGACCTGCCTCAACGAATCGCAGCTACCTGGGGTCTTTCCCTGGGAACATTAGGAGATCTTGCTGCATCAAGCTTCGCCGAGCTTGATATGTCCCAGGATGTCCAACGTCTTTCATTATCGTTCTTCGGTAATGACCATCCCTTCATCTCCCTTGAAAATTTCCCAAAAAAACTCAGATTTGAAAGTGGGGTAGACCTCAGGGATGGAACCGGGAATATCACCTTTATCCGAGGTCAGGATGAAACCAGGACCTTAAACATCTCACTGCAACATAAAGATATCACCGTTACAAAATCGTTTGAACTGAAGAATAATTTTGTGCAGATGAACTGGAAAATCGATCTCATCAACAACACGGGATTCTTCAACATTACCAGAGACTCTGAGAGTATTATGACGCTATCCACAATCATTGAATACAACAACTGGACCTTTACCAAGGCTATAGAGCTAAAAAATAACCATCTCCAGCTCTCCTGGGACATCAACAGAGAACAACGGATGGGACGAGTCATCCTCGCACGAGATACAGGAAGTGGAAACCCAACACTCTCCTTCTCCCTAGCCCACGACGGATGGATTCTTGATGATACCTTAGAATTCCAGAACAATTATCTTGAACTGTACTGGCAACTCCCAACACAAACCAACAACCATGTCGAACTTGGACTTCTTACCTCAGGAGGACAATTATTCCACAACACAATCTCTGTTATCGATGAAGGAACTGAACTCTTCCATATTGGATTCGGCCTCCAAACAGACGACCATTATATCATATCATGGGATTACCTCAATGGACAAATATCGAATTTCCAATGGTCAGGACGACTTCTTCGACTCACGGATGTTGATATCGGAGTGAACCTTGATGGTGAACTGTTCTCCATTAGCGCAGACATCGATGTTGGAGAATCAGGGTCTATCGAGTTACAGTTCAATAAAGCAGTTACTGTTAATTTTGTTAACACCGCAAGTGACACATTTAAGATCAACGGGAACGTCTGCATAAACGCTTCAAAGAGATTGCAACTATCCTGGGTGTTAGGAGAGACGGGGTTTTTCACAGTGTACACGTACGGGCAACCATTAGGAGACCAGTTTAGTCTTGAGGTTGGATATGATCCGCAACATACCGGGAACTATCAGTATGGATTCCGATTGTTAGGAGAACATTTCATCGAGATTACTCGGACCATCCAATGGTATTCGGTCAACGGGACACTTGCAAGAATCTGGATTCTTGGCGATGAACCAATCCCAGGGGACTGGACATTAGAAGTCCTCTGGAACAGTCAATGGTATACAGTACCATGGGGTTAAGGTATAGCTATGGGGGAGAAAAAAACCAAAATACATCTCTGTATTCTTCTAATACTACTCATGTTTCTTGCACCACTTGGACAAGGCTTGCTAGAAACCAACGAGATCCATCAGGCACCCTTTCCTACTCTTGGGGGTCAACGAAGTGGATCTATTGAGGTCTGGCAGGACGAGTTTCTGAATACAAGTAAAATAGACCAGACGCTCTCAAACCATATAACAGTGGATACCACACTAGGAACTGTCAGCATTGAAAACACCTACCCCGCTTGGACAGACCCGACATTCAACCGTATGCGATCGATAGTGATATACAATAACGGGCAAGAAACATTTACCGATTATGATATCACCCTTACATTCCCTTACGATGCGGATATGCAAAGTGACTTTGATGATATTCGTTTCACAACAACAGCAGGGACTCCACTGTCCTATTTCAAATACAACCGTGTGAATGGAATCAGCTGTGATGTGTATGTGAAGATTCCTACGATACCCCCAGGGCAAACCACCGTATACATGTTCTATGGAAATCCTAGTGCACCTGATCAAAGTAGTTTTTCATCTGTGTTTTCCTGGCAAGACCGATCACACCCGGATACTATGGTTTCATTTAAATCAGCCACAGAGGGCGCCTGGGATCCCGATGTCATCTTTGGCACCAACAGGTTTCTGGTCACATGGGAAGAACGACTCGGTCCTGAAGATATCGATCTTCCCCTTCCGAATTATGAACGAACAATCCCCTGCGTAATCCATGGCAGGACCTATGATAAAAATGGCTTGAATCCCAGCCCTAGCAACAACACAGACATTGATGTTTCTATCCCAGGTGATCCAACATATCATGCGGAGAACCCCTGCAATGCTTTTGGGGCGGGGAACTATTTTGTGGTCTGGGAGGAAAACCCAGCAGATCAACCTCTCCAACGATACGAGTCAGACATCAAAGGAGCACTCTTAGATGCCTCAGGGACTGTACAGATGCGTTTTTCCATCTGCACCGCTAGCTATGGTCAAAACGATCCACAGGTCGTCTACGATAGCCAAAGCAACCGCTTCTTCGTTGTTTGGGCGGATGCACGCAACGGGTACGATGACTACGATATCCGTGGGAGACTGTATAATTCTCAGGGTTATCCTATTGGCACTGATTTTCCCATCGCCTATGAAGCGAATTATCAGGGAGATCCCTGGGTTTCTTCTGATAACCAAGGACACTTCTTCATTGTCTTCGAGGATGGTATTAATGCAGCCCTTGGTCCCTTTAACCTGTACGCCTATCGATATGATTCCAATGGTAACCGTATCGGCTCACGCTTAACTGTTGCAACAGGGAGCGATACATTAGATAATATCTTCCCAGCGGTATCATACAACCCCCAGTCAGAACGATACTGTGTAACTTGGAATGACGGAGATATCAGTGTCGACCCAACAAGTAGAGATAGCTATAATGGGAACATCTGGGGGAAAATCTATAATAAAACAGGCGTAGTCCTGAAAAACAATTACATCATCGAGCAAGGGACCAGTTTCATCCGCAGTGTTTCCGTCCCATACTTTGACACCATGTTTTTTATCACCTATGATGGAACAATCGTAGGCAACCAGGACATCTACGGACGGTTAATTGCTGCCAATGGGACCGTCATGACGAGTCGACAAGAACTATCAGATGGTTCTTCACAGAATGTTGATTGGAACGATATAGCGGTCGGAGCAGGACGGGTGTTTGCCACCTGGGAGGACGAACGAGACGTTGTGAGTCAATACGCGGACGTCTTCCAGTATGTCTGGCGCTCAGCACAAACGATTGGATCATTAAACATAACAAGTAGTATTGGTAGTGAAATTGAACTTATTTTAGAAGCTCAATTGATGTCCATCCCTATTCAACCAGAAATGTTCCGTGAATGGCGCGAATTCTTCTATGTTGATACCCTCCCACCGGGGTGCTTGATCCTCTTTGACATTATGGATCAGAATGCTACCACAATCCTTGAGGCAGATGTCCAGTACGGTCAGAACATCTCCGACATCAATGCATCAGCGGTCCGCCTGCGTGGGACATTTATTCGAACATCAGCTCAAAACTCACCGATTCTTGACGTATGGAATATCTCTGCTTTTGTTGGAAAAGACATCTATCCACCAATGACGGAGATCACCCTGAATCCCCTACAACCCGATGGGTTGAACGACTGGTATATCTCCGCGGTGGTTGTTAGCTTCCAGGTGACCGATGTAGACAGTGACCCGGTGAACATCACCACCTATTACGATATCAATGGATTTGGCATTGAGGTGTACGATCCGTTGAATCCTCCCGTGATTTCCTCAGAACGCCCCAATAACTATATTGATTACTGGTCTAATGATACCATCAATGAGGAGTTCCCGCATCATCGTGTTGAGGGAATCAAGATAGACTTAACGGCCCCTGTGATCACTTTATACAAACCCTCTGCATTAATCCCGAAAGGTCGTGTCCTTATCAATGGGACCGCCACTGAATATACCTCTGGTTCTGGCATTGAGCGTGTGACCATTAAACTGAACGAGGAAGAAATTTATGATACCACATTTAATGGGGAACCACGGGTCTGGTTTGAATGGAACTTCACGGCAGATCTTGGGGAAACCTATGATATCTTTGTCGAGGTATGGGATAAAGCAGGCCACAGTATCCAGGAGCGGAAAACCGTCCAATGCCCGGATTATGGCTTATATGACACGGGTTACATCTACTGGTTCAACAACCCAAAGATAGGACCGGTGAATCTTCTGGTCACCTTAGGTTTATCCATCGCAGTCAATCAGGATTCCCTCTATGTCGTGCTCCCCGGAGTAAGCACGGAGGCAACCTCAGTTCAATTCGTTGCAACCCAAACATTCCTCAAAAAGAACCTCACGTTCTGGGACAGAAACCTGTCCGATGGTTGTTCAGCGGAATTCCTCGTCCCATTCGGGATATACAAAATAAAAGCATATTCCTATGATGCGATGAACACTCAACTTGAGGAATACACGATTATCACAAAAATGCTTATTCTCACCCTCTGAGAAAATTATATAAAGCGCCCCGGCTGGGATTCGAACCCAAGTCGAAGCCTCGACAGGGCTTCATGATAGGCCACTACACTACCGGGGCAGATTTTCTTGTTTCTTTGTAGCTGGGGGTAATCACTTCTCTTTCTTTAATTTTTTGGCACCCCATATTAAGAAAAAAGAAAGAATAATCTACCCTTCATCACAAATGCGAGAGGGAAGATTATTGAATGTCGGGGATTTCCCGGATCGTACTAAAGAAAATATATCCATCAATCTGGTATCTGAACTCCTGGTATTTCTGGACCTCCTCCAGGTATTCCTGCTCAACTTCGGTGAAATTCTCCATAAGCAATTCAACTAATTCCATGTTGCCAAAAGAGAGATTTTCTGCTGCGCATTTCAGATAATAGCTTGCATCATATCGTAGTAAAGTGATGTTCTGCCCTGCATCGGAAAAACCGATGTAGTACCCCAGAATCTCAAGATAACGGGAGTTGTTTGTATAATTCCGAGCGTTGATGAAATATGGTTGTGATTTTTCAAAATTCTGGTTTGCTGAAAGATATTTTTCCATGGCATTTGTACAATTTTCCATGCAGAGTGAGGTGAGATTCTGACTTTGGTTTGCCAAAGCATTGTTAAACCAGAATAAAGCAAAATCAAAGTAATAATTCGCTACTTCTCGTACCTCTCGAGCTGAATCTAATTTTACCGCGCCTTGAAGGTAGTAGTTGGTGAAATTCTCATTTCTACTATTAATGTCGCTAATTTCCGTGACATGTTGGATGTTAATCGTATCAATCCTTGACTGGTTGATGATATCACCGATGAAAAAGGTGATGATGACGACACCAACCATGATCGAGACTAGCATTATAAACATATTTCGAGTGAACTCACGTACCATATTTTTTCACCATTTAAGATATCTTTACGAGACTGACGGTGTGTTCATCCCAGAACACAATAGGACTTACCACAGGATTCTGTGTTGAACGCCATTCAACATGCGCAAGATCACTGAAGGATGAACCTAGACCCTGACAGGTGATAAGTTCTGTGACTCCGATTCCATTTCTCATAAGTGAGACATTTATCGCTGAATCACCATTCCTTTCGATCTGTAACTTGTACCATCCATTGTATAAGTAACCGTTTGGATAATCAGAGCGGACTTGAACCCATCCTGTGGGTGTTTTGACACTCATTTTCACTTGATAACAACTTGAGACTTGAGCTGTTGCAACATAGAGGTATTCTAATTTAATTTTTGTGATATCATTTCCATTTGTTGTTGTGAAATTGAGATAGAGATCCGCTGGTTCGCTGCTATTTCCACAAGTGAACCACACTTCCCATGTGTCCATCTGGCTGTTAAAAGTCGCGAAACTATAATTCCAGTATTGAACGCCACTAACCGATCGTAGTTTTGTTTTAAATGCTCTAGGTGTCAGATAATGGTAACTTGGAGAGACTTCGAAATTAGATTCTGCTGACACGGTACTGGTTTCAAACCAAACCTGCCCATTAAAGGAATTTTGGGCTTTCCCACCGATAATATCTTCCACACCTGCGAAATCCTCGGTAAGAACCGTTGGAGCATCAAATGACCAGATGCTGACGATCGTTGGATCATCATCCCCGGTTAATCCATCACCGTCCTGGTCTATCGCATCATCTACCGTGGGATCATCGGTAAGTTCATTTTTATCATTCATCCCATCTTCGTTTTCATCCCAATGAATGGTCCCCTGGTTGGAGATTTTTGTGTTATTGACTACTCCAGCGTTAATAGTCACCTCAAAACTTAATGCGACACTGCTCTGCGCAGAAATACTACCATCCCAAAGAATCTTTTTCGACCCACTGTCATAGGAAACAGCCCCTGATCCTGCGGTTGCCGAACCAGCAACATATTGAGTGTTTGTCGGAATGATATCTTCAAATTCTGGCCCGGGGTTGTTGTTTTGATTTGCAGTACCAATGTTACTAATGGTGATAGAATATTTTAAAATATCTTCACATTCTACAAGATTGCCATTGAGGTCTGTCACTGTTTTTCGTCCCATTATCTGTGTGCGTGCGTATCCAGCGAATCGAATATTGTCAAAGTAAGCCATACTGTCGAATTGATTGTCTCCTTCATCTTTTATATCAATAGTTAGGGTAATGATCTCTCCAGGAGAAACCGGGTGTTCACGACCAATGAGTGCAGATGCACCTGCGTCAGCACCATTGGAATTTTGTGTTGCTTGTAACCAGTCTACCCCCGAGGGAGCGTTATCCTGAGCAAATAAATTATAACCAGTTCCCAGGAGTGCTGTATCACGGGCGTTAAGGACAAAGTCTCCTCCGTTGACGTTAATGATATACGAGGATACCCCTTCCGAGGGAGAATTTACGGTGATGGTCAACTGGTCGTTATATTGTGTTCCAATATAATCAGGGTATTCAACAGTGAAAAATTGTATATCATAATACAGATAATGCATATATGCAGGAACCATCAGCTGCATCTGAAGGTTCGCTTCATCTCGCGGGGTACCATATTGTCCCCCTTGGAACCAGTTTCCCCGTTCACTCCCTGGACATAATCCGTTGGAGGTCGCATACACCAGGTCTGCTCGTCCCGTGCTGAAGATGGCAAACGAAGAACCATCTGTTGGAATAAGGTTTCCCCTTGAGGAGAGCACCAGGGCTTGTCGATGTCCTGCAGTATCACGATCCCAATACTGCGAGCTTACATAAGTAGAAGGATCCGTTAGTAAAGCCATCGCAAGATCATATCCATCATAGGACCCAGCTTGTACATTGTTCGGGGTAACCGCTACAACAGCGAGAATCACCAGCAGAGAGACCATCCCTATAGATTGTATTTTTTTGTTCATCTCCTATCCGCCTCCACCATAATTAATAAGGAATATAACATTAGATTCCGAGTCTACATCATCATAGAATCCATCATTTGGAATAACGAAGCATTTCCAGGTTTCATCAAGGTGCAATTCCTCTGAGACAATGACACTACAATGGGTGGTGCCATCCTTCGTACAGAGATAATTTTGATACAGTTGTTCAGGGGTCAGAACACGAGAATAGATTTTTACCTCATCAATAGTACCCGTAAAGTTCATTTCACCTGCGAGTCGTATCCCGGTGATTTCTAAATCATCTATCGCCATATATTTACTTGATGAAGAGGTACGCCATTTGAATTGTAAATGAAGAATGTTCACGGAGGGGGGCAATGAGAAAATCACTTGGGTCCACGGTCTTTGTCCCCCCGGCATGAGAGGATTAGTGATTTCAAAGATGGGTTTCCATTGATTTCCATCACGATAATACAGTCCAATGAAATCATTCGCATCGGTGTTTTTATAGCTGTACCAGAAAGAAATCTCGATGCTTGTATATCCTGAGACATCAATTCCTGTTCTGTTAAAAGCGGCATACTCTGGGTCAAAATCTCCCGATCCTCCTATTGAGTACAGTCCTGTATGGGGTGCTAATGCTGTCGTAGGTAGTAATCCAAAATCACATTCGATTCTTGCATAACTCGTTGCATTAATATAGATCTGATCAAGGTACACCAAGTCATCGTCGTAGCTCGCATCGCATTGGAAGCGAAGTTGCATATTAGTTGGGAATCGATAATTACTCTCATTAATGTAAACTATCGTATGATACCAAACTCCTCGTGTATAGACACTGGGATAGTTGGTATCAAGAACAGTTACCCAGGCAGTACCATTGTAATATCGCATCCACCAATCTTCACCACTTGCCCAGCCATTGCCACGCCACATCCACCAAAAATCCACCTTGATTGATTTGTATGCCGGAGTGTCGATATCAATAGAACCGAGGGTGATTGCTGAGTAAGTACCACTGTTATCTCTAATGCATGCAGATGCTGCGCCTTCGTGCTTATACGCAGTTGACCGATAACAATCTGCTGAAGTGCCATTGCTACCAGGAACATAATTGCCCCACCCAGATTCAAAGTTATCATATCGTAAGGTGTTCCAGTTTTCCTGTTGTTCGTTTGTCACGTTATTTTCAATCCATTCATTTTTTTCATCCTGAGCCTCAAAACCGGTTGAGAAAATAGTCTGTCTCCCTGCAACACCTGTTCCTTTCCCCACCGCACCAGTGGGAGTCTCCCCTGAACCAAGGAGTTTTCCTGCCGCATGGGTATGTTGATAGGTATCTAGCTGTCCATCGATATAGATAGCGCAATCTCCCAAAGAAGCAGAGTAGGTTGCCGCAATGAGATGCCAGGTGTTATCGTTAACGAGAACAGATCCGGTTAGATCTATTGCACCATCACTTGAGTTGGTGCTCCATTTCACAAATCCATTTGTTACCGCAAGCTCCCAATATTTATTGCGATTGAAAGAAAGGATTGTCCCTGAGTCTTGACTTGTTTTTATCCAAGCTTCGACGGTGACATCATCAATATAATCCCCTTCGAAACAATAGGGGATTGTAATAAAATCATCGCCATTGAATTGATATGCCCCACCAAGTTTACCCCCATCCGTCCAGGTTGATCCATTGATGGTCCCATTAAAGTTATTGCCTGAATAGTCCTTCGCTTGGAAGGGATTCTGACTATCGAAGGGGAATAAGACTCGGGTTAGTGGTGTATACGGGCCGGTTGATGCAAACATCCATTGATAGATGAAGGTCACGGGGTTGATGTTTGGGTCAATGGTGTAATCGTAACAAATGAGATCTTCGTCAATGGTACTTGTTCGTAAAGTTGTCACCAACATCGGGTCTAATACAGGCTCAACCACCGGCCCAGGCGGATGATCCCGGGGGGTGATGATCCCATCGAAGATCATTTTGGTGCTTGCATCTGCAAGAATTGTATAGACGCTGACTTTCACCTGTTTTTCTTCATTAAAAAGTGCTTGATTAATCGGCAAATAATAGCATTGACCCATCACCCATGGATCATTATCGAAGGTGTAGGTCCGGGGTCCATCTGATTGTTCGATTCGAATCGTATACGTGGTTAACTCTTCACCACCGACATGTTGAAGGACCACCCTTCCATCATCTGTGACATATCCTGCTAAGGTGATATGAGGATCTGGTGATGGGAGCGGCACCGGGAAGAAATTATAATAAATCACACCAAATGCTGCGATAGCAATGAGCACCAGCATAATCGCACCGATGACTTCTGATGCTGCATAGGATTTATTAGAGAACGACACGTTCTTCATCTCTCCAAACCACAAGTATCTCTCTGTTATCATTGTGTATTTAATGGTATTGCGCCATTCTGCTGGTTTGACAATTTAGAAAAGGACTTTAAAGGTGATAAACGAGATGAGGACAAGGATGAATGCTTGACGAATCCCGGCAGAGATGCGCCCTTCCATCATGAAACCTCCTAGGAGTCCTCCTCCAAGACTTTGCACAAAGACAAAGGTAAAAAACATGGTTTTTACCTCCATTGGGTCGATATTTGCTATCCTGATGTTTCCAATAGATTTTCCCGCCATTTTCCCCTGGAGATCATAGATAGCCTGAAAGATGGTCCCATTGATGACAAGAATAACAGCCAGAAACACAAAGAAACTTATGAAAATCACAATACTATACATAGACATCTCTGTGCGTCGTTGTTGTTCAACTCGTCTGATCTGGTCAAGTTCTTTTGCTGCTGCGTTGAAGACCGAGGAGGTGTTTCCACCGATTTCCAATGCTTTATTGATGGTGATTGCGAGCCGTTTGACTTCATTGTTGTTAATCCGTTCCCCGAAATTGGTTAACGCCTCATCAATGGAGATTCCCCATGAGAGTTGGGCAACCATCATCTTCAACTCACTTGTTAGCCGTCCGTAATCTCCCTCAGAAGCGGAGCGCATAGAGTCGTAAATGTTCATCCCAGATGCTGAGGAGTTGGCGATATCTCTGAGGAAATCTGGGAGTTTATCCATGATTTCCCGTTTCTGTTTTTGTTTCATCGCATTATAAAAACCAAGTGGCCCGATGCAGCCAAGGACACCGAAGACCAAATAATCAATAGGTTGAATGAAGCCTACATTGATAATCGGGCTGCCGATCAGATCAAAAAAACCAAACACAAAACAGAACGCGGTTAGAAGAATCGAAATACCCAGGATGATATCTATGAGTTTATCCTTGCCGTATCTTCTGTTGATGTTATATTCCTTGATGTATCTTATTTTCTTTATACTTCCTCACCCATCCCTGATTTCATCATAACATAAAAACCGCAATACGCCATTGGAAGAATAACCAGTGAGATGATATAGAGGAAATCAAAGGAGATTCCCCCACTGGTTAACCCCATGACGGATAAAATAATCACGAGGAATAAGGGAAACGCTATCACGGTAGTCACAAAGCTTTCTGCCATAATCGCAAGAGAATCCAGGTTTTTTTTCCGATCTGATAAATCATCATACATGTAGCGTTCGACACAACGATCGAAATACGGTGCAAGATCGCTTCCTGACTGGAGGACTGCCACGATTCCCTGTAGGAAATCCTTAAATTTCCTAGAAGGGGATATCGTTATCGCGTTATTCAGTGCTGTGATTGCATCTAAGCCCATTAACTCGATTTCTGTGGTGATTTTTTTTGCTTCCTTCTGAACTTCCCCGTAGAGTTCTATCCCTGCGAGAGTCCCGAAGATCTCCGAGGGGGAAATCCCTGCGACTGACATGGTGTTAATGAAATTCGCAACATAGGGGAGATGACGGTCGATGTTCTTCCCCCGTGATTTTGCTTTTGCTGTAGGCAACTGTAGGTACACCATCCCAATGAAGAAGGGAACAACCGAGGTTACTACAAGCATAAGCAGGGAAGTAATGTTGTTGGGAAGGAGAAGATACAGGAATAACGTTGAGGTAAATGATGCGATAAAACCAATGATGATGTTCATAAGAACCATGGAATAGTATTCCTGGTATACCATGCTGATGTTTGCTTTTTCAAGGATATTGTTCTTATTGGTCTCACTCACATTGAATCGGTCAAAGATATTTGAGAAGAGTTGCCGGCAGAATCGTGTGTATTTAGTTGACTTCATCTTCGTTATCCCTCTTTATTCGCTCAAGGACACGTTCAGGGAATTTCTTATACTCAGCGATGATAGCGCCGAATTTCTTGTAGGATTTGATTTTTTTCTTCCGCATCCATTCAAGAACAAGGATCCTGTTGTTCAGCTCATGTTGCAGTTGTTCATCGGACCAGTCATTCTGCTGTTTGATTCGATTCAGAATCTTACTTGACCCCGCTGCTTCAAATCGATCATCTGTCTTTGAGATCCAGGTATAAGGTGCCATGAAAATTAGCTGATTTGTATCGGAATCAAGTTTGATGATTTCTGTGACACTGGTCATACGTCTGACCATTTTTCCCCCAATCTCAACTGCGTTTTGGAAGACAATGACATCTAGAGAAGTTAGAAGCGCTCTGGGAAGTTCGATTGGTGGGTTTTCTAACCGCTGGATCAGGGTATGTATCGTGCTTGCATGCACGGTCGCATAGGCGGTATGACCCGTCGCCATCGCTTGGAATAAGCTGTAGGCTTCTTTTCCTCGGACCTCACCAACGATGATAACGCGAGGACGTTGTCGTAACGCTGCTCGTATAAGATCGAACATGTCGATGCCGGGTGGTCCCAGCAATCCAGTTCTTATGAGGGATGTTGACTTCCCTGGTGTCCTCAATGGAGATGATCTTATGCGAGGCAGGGATGAACAGCATTAATGCATTTAGCGCAGTAGTCTTCCCACTTGCAGTCCCTCCACAGAATAATATGGAGGCGCCATCTTCGATGGCCATCCAGAAGTATGCGGCCATCTCCGAAGACATGGATTTGTATTCGATCAGATCGACTGGAGTGAGAGGGATCTCTTTGAATTTACGGATGGTGAAGGTTGATCCCTTGGTCACCGTTCGGGCAAGGGTCGCCTGGAGACGAGACCCATCGGGTAATTTCCCATCGACGATAGGTGAGAAGATAGAAATCTGTTTTCCTGAAACCTGACAGAGTCGGACGAGGAACGAGTTAAGCTCTGGTTCTGATTCGAAATAGATATTGGTCTCAATGGCTTCGTATTTCCGATGATGGATGAAGATAGGGGTGTTCGGCCCATCGGAGGAGATATCCTCAATCCCATCATCATGCATGGGGATATCGATACGCCCATACCCAAGGAAGTCTCGGAAGATATGATAATAGATGGTGTCTTTGGAGCCTTCCTCGATATAAATATGGTTATCGGAAATTACATGTTCAATGGTTTCTTCTAAGAATTTTGTTTTCTCTTCTTGGCTCATGTCAAAGGTGTCGATATCAGCCATCATTTTGAAGAGATGAGCAATTTCGTTTTTCGTCTGTTTTTCCTCATCGCTAAGCTGAGGTTCGATGACTTCGTAGATATAATCATGGGTGACATGATCATAGACAATGCGTTTTGATCCTTGTTCTTTCCAACCAAAACCAGTCTGCTCCTCGATCACCTCGATATCTCGTTCCGGGGGAGCCTCCAAGAGGACTTCTGTTGTTCCTTCGCTTTGTTGGGTCTCTAAAGCAAGATCATCACCAAAACCAACCGCCTCTGTTTCAGATGGTTGATCTTGCTGTTCAGTTGATGGTATTGTTACTTGTCGTGGCTGGATGATTTGTTGTTCAATGGTTTTTTCTGACGTATGAATATGGTATTCTTCTATCGGGGAGTTGTTATCTTTTTCTTTCCTTGGTGTTTTTGATTGATGCGGAGGTTGCGGTCGTTTTTTTGTCTTTGGAAGTGGATGTTCATCTTCATCAGATGTACGAGCTTTTTTTTCTTTTGCTTTCTCTAACAAGCCCATGGGGATCACTTAATTTTATATCTATTCATGACTTTTTCATACAATTTATAATTCTTTGATTCAATAAAATCAGTAAGAATATCATCAGGGAGTTCCCCGAGTAATGAATCGGTCATGTGCAGGACTTTTATGAGGTCTTCATCAATAGGTAAAATAGGGCTGCTTTTATCGGTGTTTTCTGTTTTTAGTCGTTTGTTCCCTTTCATTTTCAGATGCTGTTGTTTTTGTTTGAGTTTTAAGGCTTGTTTTTCGAGTTTTTTCTTCCGTCGTTCCTCGATGCGTGCTTGTCGTATCTGCAGTCGTTTCAGTTTATTCTGTTCTTTTTCCTGTTTTTTTAAGTCTCGTTTGGATTGAGTGGTTGGTTGTTCTTTTTTTACTGATGTTTTTTCATGGACTGAATGTTTTTTATCAGAATGTACTGCTTTTTTCTTTTCTAGTTTTTCTAATCGTTCATATTCTAATTCTAGTTGTCTGAGTTTCTTTGCTTCCTCGGCTAATTTCTTTTTGAGGTCTTTTGTTTGTCCGTCTACATCATCAGAAACAGTGGTTTCTTCCGGGTAATTGTTTGTTTGTTTTTTGGGTGGTGTTTCTTTGCTGTTAAGAAAGTACATCTGGGCTTTTTTATCGATTTGTTCTGCTTGTTCCTCGGATGCACATAACACGTGTTTATAGGTTTTCTGTTGTAAGGATCGTGTGTCGATAATCTCAATTTTGTTATTCGGGGCTTCTTCCTCAATATGTATGTGCTTGAATGGGGATAGTTCTCTTGGTTGTTTTTTTAATAAAGCGAACTCAGGGGTTTTATGAAACCCAGAATCATCTCGTATCAATGTGTTGAAATCGATGATTTCAATGCGGTCATCTGGTGTGAGTTGAGTTTGGGTAATAACCTCTGTAAACTCACGACCTGAGATGAACCGAAACTCAGGGTTAAATGAAATCTCTGTTTTGAATTCCTCAGGGATGATCGGCGTCATTGTTTGTGGCGGCTCAGTTGTTGGTTCCCAGGCGATCTCCTGATGAGGGGAGGTTCTGTTAAGGGGTGGTCGCGGTTCGATTGGAGTTGGAGGTGCTGGGGGATTTAAGGGCGGAGCCTGCAATGGATCTGTAACTGGCTGTTCTTGGTGGTGTTCTTCTAAAATTTTATCGATTTTTTTGATAATATCTAGATGAAAATCAAGGGAGTTTTGTTCTGGTGTGCATGGTGTTTTTTTTGTTAATAAACCTGTGGTGACCGGAAAAATAATCATAGGTTGTGTTTTTTGGCCTTTTGTTTTTCTTTCTTGTCGAGGCATACGGTTTCCATCCCATCCTGTAGAGACGATGCTCTAATCTATTGAAACTGTGTCGCATCCCAATATTATGACAAATACGTAAGGAATTATTTTCTAATAAACATTTCGTTTTTGGATTCATCAATAATCTGCTAAGAATTATTTTTTGTTTATAGTCATAGAAAAATAAGTATGATGATTATATTTAGTGAGAAATTTTTTGATTTTTATCAAAACATTTTTTCATCAACACAATGATGTTTAGTCATTTTGTTAATTCACGTTTTTTGTATTCTTTCACCAAGATTATTTATAGGAAAAAGTGAAAAACATGATGGTAGAATTGGTATGCATGAGCATACTTGGCATGGAGAGAAATGAGAGAAAAACAATTTGAAAGACAACAGATGGAGGATAAGGAGTCGCTTGATGATTCATCTGTTTTTCAAAAAGTTTTTATACCAAGTATCATATGCATCATCCAATAAAAACAGCTTTGAAACATAAGCTAGGAGAGAATGGGTAAAATGAAAGCAAACAGAAAGTTTATAGAAGCAGACGAACGCGCAGTTTCCGCTGTTATTGGTGTCATTTTGATGGTTGCCATAACAGTCGCAATTGCCGCCACCGTATATGTGTATGTGAGTGGAATGATCGGTGGAACAAAGAACCAGACACC
>JALOTN010000032.1 GCA_025457885.1 Thermoplasmatota archaeon
CAAGGGGGTGGCGCCCTGCATCTGGCGAACCACATAATAATTGAAATAGAAATTATCAAGACGTGGGAAGGAACTAAACGGATGCTTGGGGTAAAACGCCCTGTCCTGCAGAATCACGACGAACGGCTCTAGCTTCCCTGAGAGTTTTTGCTTAAGCATATAGACTGCTGGTATCAGCGGAGGGCGAATTACTCGAAGATTCTCATAGGAATAGGTATGGTTCACCTCGTAGTTATTCTCCTTTGTTTTCACCCAGATTGGGGTGATGTACGCATCCGCTTTTTTGCCATTGATTTTCACTGAAATCTCAGTGACCTCCATCTCATGGGTCAATCGAGGATACCCTGTTGTAGCCGTTATCTTTTCCATGTACGTATATAGACCTAGTGCGGTCAGATTTTCATAGATGATCTCCCCTGCCTTCTGCTCCCCTTTCGTCCCAAACGCCCGTCCCTTTGCAATCTCACCATCGGACTCATTATACTCCGTAAAAATAATGTTACTTAAACGCTCTGTGATGTTATAGACATACGAAAGGTCTAACTGATCAAAGGAATAACCGCTCGTCCCTGGATTTTGATGTTCTTTTTCCGCTGAAACCCTTGGCGTCACCATCCCCATACAAAGGATCGCGACCATGGGAAAAACAACCAATGATCGTAGAACTCTTTTCAACCTCATAATCCCGTTGTTTTTCATTTTCTCCAATCCAAGGTTTTCTTCTCTACGAAATAATCCCCATTACTCTGTTTTCATAACATTTTTCTCATATAAATAGCTTGGTTCCCCTTTTACAACACCCCTCCGGGTGAAGGATCAAAGCAAAAAAGGATTTTCGCCTCCTGACTCTCAGGATAAACTTTAGTAGACGAACAGGGTTGTCAGAGTTGTGAAACAATTAAAAAACATCGGGGAACGAGCAGCGATCAGACACATAGAAAAAATCCTAAAAAAAACAAAAAACAACCGAGGTATTGGTGATGACTGCGCTGCCATCGACATCGGGAATGACTACCTGCTCGTCACCACGGACATGATGTCACAACAGACCCATATTCCACCACAGATGACCCCCTTCCAGATGGGTTGGTTCCTGGTTGCCATCAACCTCTCCGATCTTGCTGCAAAAGGAGGAACACCCTTGGGGGTTGTCTGTTCTTTTGGTCTGCCTCAGACAACATCAGAACAGTTCCTCATTAAACTAACACAAGGAGCAAACGCCTGCGCAGTCCAGTACGGGACTACTATCGTGGGAGGAGACACCAAAGAAACAACAGAGATCACCCTCTGTGGGACCGCGTTTGGGACCGTCAAGAAAAATGAGTTCATGCCCCGGAACGGCAGTCGTCCTGGTGATGTTCTGGCGGTGACCGGCAGCCTTGGAAAAGCAGGACTCGGGTATCATGTATTGAAAAAAAACCATGCCGAGAAAAAACTCTCTAAAGGACTCCTGGAACCCCAGCCACAGCTCACCGAAGGCCATCTGCTTGCAAAGCTTCACACGGTGACATCCTCCATGGACCTCTCCGATGGACTATCGGCATCCCTCTATCAACTGCAGGAGCTGAACACCATCGGATTCGAAATTGAAAAAAACACCCTACCCCTTGCGACAGGATTAAATCAACACTTCAAAAATTCATACGGGGTTGACCCTTACTCACTCGCCCTACATTTTGGGGGTGACTACGAACTCTTAGTGACGATACGACCAAAGCAATTTCCCAAAACCAAAAAAGCCTTAGAAAACCATGGGATCAAGCTTACCGCCATAGGGGTCGTTACCGAGAATAAGAAGATATTTTTGATTGATAATGGAAAGAAAAAACTCTTACCAAACAAAGGATATGAACATTTCAGGACCCATAGGTTCTAATCTTTTAAACAGGTAAGGGGTGTTCAACAAAGGTTTTAAAGGAGTAACAAGACACACTATATACTGAGAACAATGAGATACAAATGGCTCCTAGCGCTCACCATCATCATCGTCGTAGCAATCGTTATTACCAACTACCTTGGTCTTTTTACATCAGATTTCTCCCTGAACAATGGTAATCCTGTCGTTGTAATCACCTACCCTGCAGATGGAGCGACTGTTTCAAAACTCGTAATGATCAGCGGGACAGCAGACAGTTCTGATGCAGACAACGCAATCCAAAGTGTCCAAATCAAAATCGATGGAAACAACTGGGTGACAACAACTGGGACAAAATCCTGGAGCTACGATTGGACCACGTATAGTCTTTCCAATGGTCAGTATAACATCAGTGCACGATCCTACAACGGCAAGGACTACTCTGAGGTTATCTCAATCTCCATCCTAGTGAACAACCCTGCAGAGGTTGAATCTGATTCCCATAAATGGGCTGTCTTCATCGCAGCAGCAAACTTCCCAAAGCAGAACGAATCCAAACTCGGCAATGGGGGGTTATATCTCGCTGAGGACATGGCTGCCTACTTCATTGAGAACTACCAATACCCAACCTCCAACATCATTATCCTTTTTGATGATGGCTGGATCC
Source organism: Thermoplasmatota archaeon (assembly GCA_025457885.1). Lineage (GTDB taxonomy): Archaea > Thermoplasmatota > E2 > DHVEG-1 > DHVEG-1 > SM1-50. The sequence goes on from JALOTN010000032.1 coordinate 2,523, forward strand.
GCAGCGACAACGGCTATGGCACCAAACAAAGGACACTGCAAGAACGACCCCACAAATACAATATCAGCTATGGGGGAGCGACCATTCAAAACGTGCTTACCTTGTTTGATTATCTTATCGAAAAATCCAATACCTACCCAGACAGTGAAGTGTTCATCTGGATTTTCAACCATGGGGTCGGCAACAGCAACAAATCATTTACCGGTGGGAAAATCCTGCAGAGAAGCGAAATCTTCCTCTGGGATGACACCATCACCGACAAAGAACTCGGAGGCATCCTAAAACCTCTCACCTCCCAGAAAGTCACCATCATCATTGATGCATGCTACTCTGGTGGTTTCGCGGACCGAACCATCCTGAGTTTCCGGACCTCCCTCTTCCTCCGATCAGGGATCCCTGACAACGGACGCATCATTATCTCTGGGACAAGCAAATTCCGACCAGGCTACGCAAGTACTCTCCAAGGACCAATATTCTCATTGCTGTGGTTCGAAGGACTCACCACAGGGGATGCCGATGGCTACCGACCCGGGTTATTCGACCGAGGAGTCCAACGAAAATTAAAAGCCTTCCAGGACGGCAAAGTCTCCGTTGAGGAAGCATTCTACTACGCCAGAGCCATGCTACGCGTTGATGAGAAATACCAGGATTTCAGAACCATGCAGCCACAAATCAACGATGAATACCCCCATCGGGGTCTGTTCCGCAGCAGAGGGCAACTCCTGTTATAAGAACATTAATAAAGCCTCACTTATTGAAAAACCTGCGATGAAAAAAGAGGCAATGTTTTGGAAACCACAGAAAAACCAAACCGTCCAGTGCGTCCTTTGTCCCCATCATTGTCGTATTCCACCTGACAAGCATGGGATCTGCGGGGTGAGAAGAAACGAACATGGGACGCTTTATACCCTGATTTATCAAGCATGTTCCTCTCTTGCGGTCGACCCGATAGAAAAAAAACCCTTGTACCATTTTTATCCAGGTTCTTCGGTTCTCTCCTTAGGGTCTATAGGATGCACCTTCCGTTGTGACCATTGTCAGAATTATCAGATTTCTATGGCCACACCCAATGAATTTCATCTTCAAGAAATCCCCGCAGAGCAACTCGTTGGTATTGCCCAGGAGAAGAGATGCAGGGGTGTTGCTTGGACCTATAATGAGCCTACCATCTGGCATGAATATACTGTGGAGGCAGCCCGTTTGGTCAAAGACGCAGGATTATACACCGTATATGTCACCAATGGGTACATCGAAGACGAACCACTCCATGATATCGCACCTTACCTGGATGCGATGAACATCGACGTTAAAGCATTCCAGGAGGAGTTCTACAAGAAGGTTTGTAAAGCACGACTCGCCCCGGTTCTGCGTACCTGCGAGCGGGCCAAAGCACTGGGGATCCATCTCGAGCTAACCTATCTTGTCATCCCGGGTCGAAATGACGCTACGACCGATATCCAAGCCTTTTGCCAATGGATTCTAGATAAATTGGGGGCAGAAACCCCGGTTCATTTCTCTCGGTTTCATCCGGATTATAAGATGACCGAAATACCCGCCACACCTCTCAAAACGCTCCTTGAATGTTACACTAAAGCAAAAGAAACCGGTCTTCAGTATGTTTATCTTGGGAACATTGGTCACGGGGAGTATGACAACACCTATTGTCCCTCCTGTAAAAACCTCCTCATAGAACGAAATGGATTCTCTGCATCTCTCAAAGGACTCAAGAAGGGTACCTGTATACGTTGTGGAGTTAAAATCCCAGTTTCCATTGAATGATTCCTTTGGTTTTCCCTCCTGTTTTTATTAAAACCGATGAAATATATATATTGAGGAAAAATTTAATAAAGGAGGAAGCATACTTATCTTTATAGATTACCTTTACGATAAAACAACAAATGTACAGGTGACTTTATGATATCATTGAAGAAGAACGACAAAATCATCCTCATTGTTGCTGTGGTAATTCTTGTGATCGCTGGTGTCGCAGTCGCAATGTACCAATCACCAGAATCCCCCGATGATCTCAACTCGCTGATCACCACAGAGAAAAACTACAATGTGACCTGGACATTGCTGAAAGGTTCTCTGACAACGATTTCTGATTTCGCTGCCAAAAAAGCACCATATGAGGGAAGCGTCACCATCCCTGAAGGAAACGTTTGTAGCGTCACATTCAACATGAGTTGGACCGACGATCGGATGACGTTCCTGAAACGAAGAGGATTAGATACTCTTAGCTTAGACGTCATGATGCCTGATGGTATGACCTCTTTTTCAGAGGAAAATACCAGTGCACCAAAAACAGGATACGCGGAAATTTCTTATACTGTGAACAACGATTTTTCACCCCCTGACGGACCCATTAAAGCAGAAAACGATCAGCAGGCACAAGCAAAACTGCAGACCACTCCCTACTATGATGATTCCTGGACTGGGAAAGACATCAAGATTAATGTCAGCTGTAAAATCGGGGAGCTTCGGTTCCTGAAGAAACTGCGTGAAAAGGGAAATGATTTTGAGCTGAAGATCTCGTATCAATATTACGATGCCACTCTGAGTTTGGATTCCACCAAGAACACGGGAAGCAACTCTGAGCTACCCCCAGATGATTACTGGGCAGAAGAGGAAATCACCCAACCACCCTACATCTCCATGATTATTAACACCGGATGCGGTCGGTTCGTGTAGCAAAACTCCTTTAATATTTGAAGCGAAGCAAGGCTGCGACACCACCGATTCCATCAAATTTTTTTCCCGCTTCATGCATCGTATTTATAATCATAAAATCACAATGGGTCTTACGTGCCAAATCAAGAAGGTATTCTCCGTTTTTCGTCCGAACTAACACATCTGAGATGAGGAGATGGGCAGCGGCACCACGGTTCAAGGCATCCTCGGCCTCTTTGAGACCATAGGTCACCAACCCGTCTTTTTTTATCTGCTCAAAGACATTCTCCACCGCCTGGGTTTCCTTTGAGACACGGTTCTCCTTGGTGATCTGCTCGACGATGCCGACCTTGAGCGCCTCATGGATACCATTCATTCCCGAGTTTGCAGTCGCATGGGTGATACAGTCTTTGAACAACAATGGTTCCCGTTCCTTCCCTGCTTTCAACAGATGCTCCCGGGTGAACCCTGGTCCGATGATCACAAGGGGGGAATCCGGTTTTTTTACTGTTTTTAATACGGAGAAAATTTCACCGAAATACTCAGGTGTAGTTTCTTTACTTTCGTACATCTTCCCCGATCTATGCGCGTCGATTTCAGCGACTGACTGCACACCGCTTTGATACAACAGGGCGATGGTTGCGGCATCATCATCGAGGGAAGCAAACACCAGCATTGGCTGGGTGCGTTGTAAAACCGCTTCATCGATCCGTTGGAGTTGATGAGATTTCCATTGGTTTTTCAGAATGGAGAGTGGCTGCATTTCTTCAGCATCGACATTGAAGGTATGGTATGATCCCAGGTCCTGTGGTCCTTCGATGATGACTCCTTGAATGCGAAGACGGTTGGAGAACTCATGGAAATTCACTTTTTCGACGCGGATCCCTAGTTTCATTTTTTTCTTCTCAGTTTTTTTTGCCCGTAGTTTATCTGCTTTTTCTCCTTCAGCTGTCCGGAAGGTGACTGCTCTGACGAGGTCTCCTTCCTCGATGATGTTGTACAGATGCCAGATGTCATCAAGGTTCTCGGGAACAAGTTTTATCTCCCCGCTTTTCGGATCTTTAAAAATGACTTTCACGGTTGTTCACCTATGGTGCCTCAACTCCGATGGTTTTTACAATCGTGCACTCCCCTGGTGGGAGGACTTTTTCAGCAGTCTCTATGGAGACATGAAACGCTTTTGCTACATGGCGGGCAATCATGCTTTTCTTTGTCGAACCTGGGGCAAGGATGATGTATCCTTTTGTTGCTCGTGCTGTAACCGCGGAGAGGGGACCTCCCATGAGTCGTTCGTCATTTCCTAGGGGTATGAGACCCACTGCGATTTCAAGTTTGGATCGATGATAATTGCGTTTTCCTCTGATGATGAATCCGCCTTTTGGGACGAATTCTCCGCTCTCTGGTGTCTTGCTGACCTGTTCCGGGAGCACCCAGTACGCGGAGGCTTCACCGAATTGGTTCCATGCACGGGAGTAGGACGCAGCAAATACGCATGCTTCCTCGAGTGTTTTTTCAGAAATTGGGATTTTTTCATCCATGGGTCCTTTGCTTTTAATAACGCAGCTGGGGGCGCCATGGATATCAGCATGGGCGTAGCGGTCTCCTTCGGAGAGGTATTTTTTTACCACCACATCATTTGTTTGGGCGTCTCGTCCTGCAACAATGATGTTTCCCTCTGTGGAGATGAACCATCGGAACCGTTCGAACCACCATTGTTTCTCATGGGTGACCTTTTTTTTCTTTTCGACGACTTTTTCATCTTTTAATAAGATGAGTTCTTTGGTGGTTTGTTCGAGTGCTTGTAATGCACCGTTCACTTTTTCCTGGGTTTTTTTGCTCTCTTCATATTTCATGTCTGCATTTTCTGTGACGTTTTTGCGGAAATTCAGGGTGAGCTCATGGATGGTTCCCTGATCGTCGTTGAGGGAGATAACCAGCTCATCGGTGATGGGATCAAAGGTTTTTACCAGGGGGTTGTGTCGGATGTTCTGGATTAAGTCGTTTTTGTCTTTCTGTCTGAGGAGGCTGGTGATTTCTTGGAGGAGTTTTTCGCAGGCTTGGTAGTGGAGGTACAGGAGGTTTGCTTCTAGTTTTTTCTGTTCGATGCGTTGGGTGAATTCCTTGATGAGTTCTTGTTGTTGGTTGAGTTGTCGTTGGAGTCTTTCCCGGAGTTTCTGCTGACGGGTTTCCTGGGGTTGTACCTGTTCTTGCTTGGGGATGAAGAGTTCAAGGGCTTTGGAGTAACAATCGGTCGGCTCGTATTCGACAGCCTGGTAGCTTTCGAAGGGGAACGGGAGGACATCAATAATTGTTTCATCCTTTTTCACGATCACAGGATGTCGTTTTTCAGTCTGAAACGATGAGAGGAGGTCTTGGAGTGTATGGTAGAGTCTTGTGATTGCCTCTGTATCAATTTCTTTGGTTTTCAGGTTTTTTGGCACACCAGCCCGTTGACAGAGTTCCTCGGCGTAGAACCCGCTGAGATTGACCGTTGTGGCGAGGGTTCGGACAAGGTCTTTTGAGCTTTTTGACAACAGTTCCTGAAACGCTGGTTCTGAGAGTTGGAATGGGTTGGTCTGCGTGGGTGGCGGACGGTAGAGTTCACCGCTTTTGATCATTCGTGTTGCCCATTCTTGTTTGATGAGAGGCCGGATGATCCGTCCCTCTGGGTCGAGCAGGATGATGTTACCTTTGGAGAATAGTTCACATACCACCGTGTAGGTTCCTTCTTTTCTGCTGATCTTTATCTGGATGACGCGATCGAACTCATGCTGGGTAATCTCACTGATTTTCCCATTCAGCAGGTATTTTCGTAGCGTCATGGCAAACAGGGAGGGTTTTTCTGGGGTTTCGAAGGTTTGTTGTGTCCGGCAGATGAGTTCCCCGTTTCTGATGAAGAGTGATTCTTTCTGGTTTTTTGTTTTCTTTTGAACCCTAAAGAGTATCTCGTCGCGAGAGAGTTGATAGATTTTTTCTACGAAACATCCTCTTAAATCTTGTAATTCAGAGACGATGACGTAGATGTCAAATGATGCCAGTCCTCGTTGCATACAGCGTTCCATTATCTCTTTTACTGTTAAAAAAGAATAGGATGCTTTGAGACGGTGAAGGTTGATGAATATTTATTGGATTTTTCGGAGGAGGTTGATGAACCGGATTTCCCTCCAATCTGAGGAGGTCCGTCCAAGCTGATCATATACCACCACGGTGATCTCATGTTTTCGTAAGGAGATTTTATTGAACTCCCATTTGAATGGCGCCTCGGTGTCGGTATAGACGAGTTTTCCATCGAAATAGAACTCGGCTCGTTCAATTGGAACCGTCTCATTGTCCATCTCCGCCCAGATCCAGATGTTGTTGATGACTGTAGTCTTGAAATCTTTAAGAGGGTGTCTCTGCATCCCATCGAAGTAGAGATAGCCGACGCGGGGGGAGGTGATCCGTACTTGGGGTGGGGTGGTGTCGAGGTCTGCGAGGTACGCAAGTGATGCGGCGATGAGACGGGTCATGTTGACTAGATAGCTGAGGTTGATATTGCTTAGGTCGTCTTGTGGCGTATGGAAGTTGGGGTCATGGCTTCCCTCCCAGCAGCACACCGCTTCCCAGCTGTAGGGGAGGAACGCTGAATAGTCACTGCCGCCGAGGTCGTTACGTTGTCTGGTGATGTTCCCGCGATTCACAGTCAATCCTATGGAGTAATTCGCGTTGATGCTCTGGAAGATATCCCAAACCCATCCGACATCCTCTGTTGTGGTGACGGTCATGGTGTTGGTTCCCTCGTCATGTCCGATCATGTCGGCGTTGATTTCTACCAGGATGTTTTCGTTGCGTGCATACGCTTCCTTAGTGTAGGCTTGGCTGCCGAGCAACCCGTTTTCTTCCCCTGAGAAGGTAACGAATTTAACGGTTTTTTTAAAGGTGAAATGGCTCAGTGCATAGGCTGCAGCCATCACCCCCGCAGTCCCGGAACCATCATCGTTCGCCCCGGGTCCTTGTGCAACTGAATCATAATGGGCGTTAAAGATGAGGACAGAGGTGTCTGCAGGGTCGGTCCCTGGGAGGGTCCCTTCGATGTTCTTGCTGGTGAAGCGTATGGGAAATGGTTTTTTCTTCCAGGCAGTCCAGTTCTGATATCGAGCGAGCAGACCGCTGTTTTGGAACTGTTGAAAGATGTATTCCCCTGCTTTTTCGCACCCATATGTCCCGGTTTTCCGTGGCCCAAGACCAACGATTTGTTGAAGGTATTCCAGAATGAGATGCTCATCGATGAGGGAGAGAATCTGAGGAATTTTGTCATCGTTGATGGGTTGTGGGTCGTTCGGTGGGTATGAGATGGAGGAACCCGTGGAGCATAGGAGAATAACTATGAGGGGTACAAGGATGAGTTGTCGAAAGTGCACCGTGTGTTTCTTCATATTTCCCTTTATGAATATAAACCATATCAATATTATATAGTTTTGCTAATAGAAATAGCCTCTGTTGTTTTAGATCGATGATGACCGATGCTCGAATCGTGTATGCTCTGATAGCTCTGTGTTGAAATCCCAGGAATAGTTATGAACTTGATATTTTCCTCGGAGGGGTTGGCAGGGTCTCGCATGGGTCCAATACAATGTATATTCTTTTGGGACGACTATCCAGGAGAATGTTGTTGCTCTTGATCCGTTTTTGTCTGGTCTGCTACAGATATCGCTGGAATCCTCCTTGGTCGGGTCGGTGCCTCCACCGTGATCCCGGGTGATGTTCATGCATTCTTGAAGCGTGATGTTCCCATAATAGGTCTCAAGTAACTCCCTGGCTCTCTCTGAACGCACTCCTGAGGTGGTTTCATGGGAAAAGGATGATCCTGTGAGGTTAGGGTCTAACCAGAGGTGGTGATTCGCATGCCAGAGGATCCCTGGGGAGGCGTGTGTGATCTGGGTTGAGTTCTGGTACACGGCGATGAAATACTGGTGTGTCTGTTCGATGAGGACGATATCGCCCTGATGATCGCCCCACATGGTGATATCATAATCGCAATGATGGGGATAGAGAAGCGATGGATTTGCTGATCGAGGAGTGCTCCTCCACAGCTCTACGACCTCAGCGACCGTGGAGCAATTCTTCATCGTCATCAATTCTAAGTTATATATTGGGATGCCTTCACCGGTGTCAATATCCCGTGAAAGATTTTTCGTTAGCGTTAAACCTGCTCCAGCGAACCCAAGCCCTTTTTCATTCATCAAGGGTATCTCATAAAGCACAGGAATTCCAAGATAGACATATCGATAACCGGACTGATCTGTGTTGATGTGAGGAAAATAGGTGAAAAACCGTGTGAGTGGTACTAAGGGACTAAAAGCGAAGATATCCCAATTTTGAGTCAGATAGCTCTGATTGTTTGGTGTTGCTGGGGGGGTAGCAGCGGTAATCGTACAACGTCTATTTGGGAAATGATACGACAAAAAACTCTGCAGGAGCAGTAACCGTTCAACAGGAATCTTTGTGCTAAAGGATAATCCTTGGAGTTCTTCGAAATAATAAGTACTGTATTTTTTTAAGATGGTGATGTGACTTTGTATTTGTAGGTAGAGGTGTTTGTTTATCGTTGGTCTAAGAAGAGAACAGAACAGGTTGATGAATTGATAGGTCGCATAATAGTTTTTTCCCATCTTTTTTCCATAATCATAACTGGAAATCGGGGTGATATCATCCAATGGATTCCTTGTGTCCAACGAAAGATGCCTTGGATGTGCAGCGGATATTGTAAACAGGGTGGGCTGGATGAGAAGGATGATGATTAGGACAGTGAGGATTTTCTTTTTCGTCATAGCTTCGCACCGATGCATCCGGTCTTTCTGTTTCGTTCAGTCTTTTTCTGGGGTAAATTTACCCGTGGCCTGGTATACATTGAGAATCTATTTAAACTATTTTATTAAAATACTATTTTGGAAAATAAAAGGAGTATCAGAAACAAAAGAAAAAGAAAGCCCGGTCTTTAATACCGTCGTTTCATCGGTGGTTTCATGGCGATTTTCTTGATTGTGCTGATAAGGGTGCTGATATCAAATGGTTTGGTGATATAATCAGCGATATACGGGTAGATATCATTGAATTCCTCGCCTTGGATTCGTTTTGCGGTCAGGACGACGATGGTGTTAGAATCGGTGAAACCGTCGATGGTCATTTTCTTGATTGTCTCGATCCCATCCATGATCGGCATCATCAGGTCCAAGATGATGATCCCCTGGAAGCCTTTCTCCAACTCCACAAGACAGTTTCTTCCGTTGTCTGCGGTGGTGACCTGGAAGCCTTCCCGTTCGAACAACTCTTGAAGGCTTAGGACGATGTCGGGGTCGTCATCAACAATCATGAGATTTTTTTGATAATACCGAACTTCGTTCATAAAGATATATCTTCCTAATTATACTATTTAAACATGTGGTGTACAACTGTCAAATCAGAAAAAATACAAAAAAAATGAGATGAAAGAGAGGTACCTCAAAAAAAGGAAAGATGGGATGCTTTGAAGATGTGAGGTACCTCACGACTCTAGGAAAGATGTTCTTAGTCTGAGTTGGAAGGATGGGATGTGGGAAGAGATGAGGAGGAACGTTGTATTATTGTCTTTTTTGATGGAAGGTGAATTGCTCCCCCAGGCGGATTTGTTGATGGAATGCGGGTGTGTTGTTAGAGGAGATTTCATATGGTTTTATCCCTTCACCACTTTGCCAGGCATTTCTGCAAGGCAAAACAAGCATCAGCTAAGTAATATAAAAACTTTTCTTTCTTTGCATGGCACTAGTGATTAGCAATAACGAAATGCATAAATACAGACGAACCGATAAACACCCGTGGAGAGTTATCAAGAGGAATTAACACAGATAAAAACGATTCTAAAAAACAATCCTAAAGGAATGACCGTCAGCGATATCTCCCGCGAAATCAACATCAACAGAAACTCTGTTGCTAAATACCTCGACATCCTCCGTATTTCCGGACACGTCGAAATGCTCACCTTCGGCCCCGCAAAAGTCTTTTTCCCCTCCTCCCGCATCCCCCTTTCCGCCCTCCTCACCTTCACCCATGACTACATCGCACTCCTCAACAAAGACCTCAAATTCCTCCAAGTCAGCGACAACCTCCTCAAATTCATCGACACCCAACGAACCGATATCATCGGAAAAACGATCCATTCCTTCACCGCCTCTTTCTTCCAGATCCCAGAACTCGCCATCAACGCAAAAAAAGCACTTGACGGAACAGAACTCACCACCGAAAAACACTACCTCCAAAACAACCAGACCTACTACCTCCGCATCAGACACGTTCCCACCACCTTCGACGATGGAGAACCAGGAGTCACCCTGGTCATCGAAGACATCACCGACCGCAAACAAACCGAAGAAAAAATGAGGCGCACCATCCAAGAATGGGAAACCACCTTTAACTCCATCTCCGACATGGTCTTCATCCAAAACAACGACTTCATCATTCAGCGAGCAAACCGCTCGTTCGCTGAATTCCTCCATCTCACCACTGAAGAATGCATCGGGAAAAAATGCCATCAACTCCTCCACAACCTCAACACCACACACGCCTCCTGCCCCTGCCAACAAGCACAACACACAAAAAAAACAACCACCGTAGAAATCTACGAACCACATCTTAAGAGGTATCTCATCATCACTGCCTCACCTATCATCAATGACAACGGCGACATCACCGGATCAGTCCACATCATGAGGGACATCACCGAACAAAAACAACACTAAACAAGAAATTTTTTTTATCAGAAATTCAGGATCGTCATCAAACGTAACGTCACCAACACCAGCAATGTCAGCACCGCGTTGGTCTTCAAATCAAAAACCTTGACCCATTCCAGCATCGCAATAATCACATAGGATAAAATAAGGAGTAAAACCAACTGAAGAACCGCCATTCCAACAGTATACGCAATACCAGGGTACACCCCATCGATAAGAACCTCCCAAACCGTCGCAAAAAAAGCAAGCAAGCCAATAGTGATTTGGGCTTTTGTAATCTCTCTCATCGATGTGGTCAGTACATGCTTTCTATATAAACATTATTCACACAAGACTTTCCTGAATCGCGATTTTCACTGCATCCACCATATACTCCAACGCCATCCCCTGCGGGTCTTGTGTATCCAGTAATGGCACATGAAGAAAACCAACGGAGCAGTTCAAATTCTGTTCCTTCACATACCCAAGCAACCCATAAAACAATGCATTACAGATATACGTCCCTGCAAAGTAACTCTGCTGTGCAGGAACCCCAGCCTCCTGAATCTTCAGTGCTAAATCCTTGGTTGGCAGCGAGGTGATACGAAACAAAGGGCTCCTCTTTTCGATGAACCTTGGAAACGACCATCGCCCATCACCGAGAGGATATCGTTTCAGATTGATACCGACTTTTTCTACCTCAATTCCGTCTGCCTTCACATTCAGACCCAGACTCATCACAACATCAGGATGATACAACTCCATTGCTTCTCGTGCTTTCTCCACAGAGAGAGTAAAATTCACCGGCAGCACGATGCTGATAATCACCGCATCAGCGATACTTGAACCATTCAATGTCTCTGCAATAACCTGCGATGGATTGGTTGGATATGCACCAAACGGCTCAAAACCAGTGAGTAGAACGGTCTTTGTAGCCACCGCATCAAAGATCCCAACAGATATAAAAAGAAACAGCAATCCAATGATGACGACTACGAATCGACATCTCATATCATTTTTATATGTTCTTAACCTATAAAACGCTTCCCTTTTTTTTTATTTATAGGTTGTGGCAATTTCAAAGATCGTAATATCCATCTGATCAGAAGCGACTTTCCCCGTTGTAGTAAATACATAGACATCCAGGATATGCCTCCCAATAATCGGGGTCATCCATCCCTGAATCGACCATTCATACGGTGGTTCAGAATCCCAAAACATAAAATACCCATCGATACAGAACACCACATACTGAATCGGCTCTTTTGAATACACCACAGCAGTCGCCTGAGCTCTTCCACCGACAATAAAGGTCGATCCCCGAAGTCCACCAAAATATTTCTTCCCAAAGGAGCTTTCAAACACCGGTCGTTTAAAAAAATAGGTATACCCCTCATACGGCCGTTGCAAAGCCACCTGCACATCAATTGGTTTTTGTGCGAATTCCACGGTCATTGCAAGCATCAATTTAGTCGCTTTCACAATATACGACCAGTTGATATGATTAATTGTATCCTCTGGAGAATGACCCCACGAATACCCATCTTGATGTGCAATCCACACGCCGTCATACCCATAATCGACAAACGCTTGGTTGTCAGCCCCTCGGTACCCCGGGAGTGTCACAACCTTCATGTCAAGAACATCATTATATTTCTCCGCAATCAAGGTTGCCTCATCGGCAATCCAAGTAGAGCGTTTCGGTGGGAAAAACCGCAGGACTCGCCCCCCTTCCTCCGTGTTTGCGTACCCAATCATATCCATGTTGAGGACTGCTATGATATTATCACCCCGAAAAGACGCGTCCCGAGCATACGAAAAACTCCCATAAGTCCCCACCTCTTCACCTGAAAATGCGATAAACCGGATTGTATGATTAAATCGATAGTCCTTTAACACAGAGGCAATCGCAAGGACCGCAGCAGTCCCTGACCCATCATCATCAGCACCAGGAGCTGTCCGCACCGTATCATAATGACCACATAGGATATATTCCGCAGTGCTCCAAATATCTGTTCCGGGGAGCGTTGCTATGACGTTTTTACTATGAAATCCCCCATACCGCCATTCATGAAACTCCGTCTGCAAACCCATCTTCTGAAATTCGTTGTACAAATATTCTGCAGCAAGGTTACAGTTAATCGACCCGGTATATCTCGGAGAAAAATTCAACAATCCCGAAAGATACTCATAGAGGAGCGACTCATCAATTTGGTTGATCATCTCGATGATTGAGTCTTCCTCACCTATGGTGGCTCCTTCAGTAGGGCTTTGACCCTGAGCTGAAATCACGATGACAGATGAATCGAAAAGTAGTATTACACTTAAAACTACCAACAGGGTTTTTTTCATATGTATCAATCTAATCAAATGATTCTCCTTTCATTATATAAATATTTCTTTATAAAATATATCTCTTCCTCAAAGAAAAAAAGAGATTAGGAGGAATACCCTCCAATCAACAAACTTGGGTCTCCCAAGAGCACCCATTCCTGGGCGATTTTACAATCCGTTTGATCCGCCATGGGAGGATGCTCGTTCATATAATAAATCACATCAGTCGCATGGGTCGCCCCCAGGTTCACCGCCCCATCTTTATAGGCTTTGAAGAACAGCCATTCAAGGTGCCGTCCTCGTTGGGTCAACGTATCCGCCCCGGGTTCCCCATACCCAAGCCCTGAGTTAGCGATCACCGCGATCGCACCACCCCTGGTCTGAGTCGCCATGGACCAAGCCCAACAGCGAGGGATCCATTCATCATACCAAAACGCTCCAATGAATTCCTTATACTCGAAATAATCCAACCCGTTCTCCAACACACCTTTGATGATATTCATCAGACTGGTGTTGAACTGCGCGTTATGACATCCACCAACAATCACCACCGGTTGTTCTTTGCCGTTTTTCAAAGACGACATATCTGTGACCTTCAACCCACCAACCCAGCTGTCATTTCTAGGCGGATGCGTTGACCAGGACGCTGGATTTCCATGACCAGAGAAATGCACGAACCCCGCTCCAGTGCTAAACTCAGCGATTACCGAGTCAGATCCTGTGAAACGACCATTGGATGTCCACATCATGGAGGCTTCGAATCCAAGGCTTTCCAGCTGCTGGAATGATGCATTGGTAGCCAACTCTCCCTCATAATACGGATCACCAGCTGCAGGGTACGTATCACCTGCAACACCAATGAATTTCTTAAACCAATCAGAACCAAATGTCGTCGTCTCATAGGAGATAATCTTCTTCACCATGGTCTTCACCTGAAGGACATTCGTACATGCGAGGCGACCCACGTACACATCAGGATACATGTCAAGGATGTCCTTCTGGGTGCCTACCCATTCTGCAAACACCCCATTATTATTCGAATCCCAGCTTGAGAAATTCCCCATGCTGTCATAGATATCCGCGAAATACAAATCTGTAAGATAGGAATATTCCCCGCTGTCATCATCAAGCAACACATACCGAACCGGCACCCACCATTTCTCCTGATTTATCCCCCCGTTCCTTCCTCCAACCAAAAGAACATACTCAGTTCCCCACTGTTCGACTGCGTTCTTAATAAAATACTTCATCTCCTCCGCGCAATCCCGTCCCTCTGCAGGGAAATACACGCTATCACAAATGTCACTTCTTGTCACCAGCTTCGTCGACATCCCCATGGCAATCTTATGCGTCACCAGCGGTTGAAGCGTATCAGCGAACTTCTCAGGAGCGATGATGACCAGGTCAAATTCATCAACAAATGCTGGAACATGGGCATCTGGGAGTTCATAGGTTACAGTGATATCGGCATTCTTTGCACAACGCAGGATACTTTCTGCGGGGAGATACTGAACAGGGTACAGACGCACCGCGACAAAGGTCACAATCTCCCCGTTTTGCCTTCCTGCCGCCATATGATAACTAAACGATTGGCTTGGGTAGATTGATCCAGCACCTGCTTGTTCTGATTCATCACCTGAACCATCATTTGTATCTGCGATCGGGGAAACAGCCATCTTTAAAGGTTTTAACAACGGAACAATGGTAATCCCAGAGAAATCCACTGTAACATCGGTTATCTTCGTCATGAACGGGAAGGTAAATACTTTGGTCACAACAGGCACAGCATACCCACCCGAAGTCGAAAGATACGAGGTCGCCTCAGACAACATGACTGAAGAATACTTCTCATTCTCCAAAATAGTCACCGATGAAAGCACGAGCGTCTCTATTTTTTGATTAGAATCAACTATGGTTGATGGCGTTGCAAGCGAACCAGATGCGCTTAGAATCACAACAGCTACGATTATTCCAACTAGGTTTTTCTTCATAGATTATCCCCGAATTTTATTATGTATTAAAAACTCTCAATAATATATAAAACTTTGTGGACAAATACAGGAAAAAATAAAAAAAAAAAGAAAAAGAGGGGAAAATTACTGTACCCCAACGACAAAGAACAGGATAATCATCCCTGACGCAGTCGCCTCCGCAGCCTCTACCTGCATGAGAATCCCGGTCTTTCCCAAACCAAGGACGAAGTTACTGACTGTGACCGAATCACCTGGCTTAAGAGCATCGATGGTGCCTGATTTTGTTTTCCCTGCAAAGATGAGTTTTCCATCAAGGCTCATCGTCCAATCAAGGTCGGAAAGGTTCATGGTGCCTGTGTTGGTGATTGTCGCTGAGATTCCCAGTCCCCCTTTTATTGTGATTGTCACCGTCGGGACCTGCTTTGAGATGGTAAATGAACAGGTTTTTTCGGTTTCGATATTTCCGATGGTGTCCGCTGAGTAATACGAGACGGTATGATTTCCATTCGTGGACACAATAATGGGACTGGAATACTCCATCCAGGCTCCTTCATCGAGTTTGTATTTGGTATAATCAATCCCTGAGTCATCTGTAGCAGTGAGCGTCACGATCACATCACTTACATAAACATCTCCTTCCATGTCCCCTGCTAAGGTGCAGGTAGTCACTGGCGGGGTGATGTCATCACCTAATGTCACAATGACTTTTCCAAGGGTACTGAAATCACACCATCCCCGCACACTATTATGTCCCTTCACACGGTAATAATAGGTGCCATTGGTCTTTCCTGTAATGTCGTAGAACTCATTTGGAATCGAGCTGGAAAGAGTCGTTATCGAACCAAAAGCAGCGATGGGAGTGATATCATCCACATAGAATCCTTCGTTTAATGTCCCTTGGTCCGTGGTATATCTGAAACGAATAAAGACAGATTCCCCAGAATAATTGGCAAGGTCGTATTCCTTATACAGCCAGCTTCCTGATGACCCTGTGAATGAATCCAGGATTTTAAAATAACGAGCATCAGTGCTTACCTCGACAAATCCCTTATCATAATTATTCTCAATATTATACCAGCACCAGAAGGATAGCTTCATCCCACTTGTAACCGGTATCGGGGAAGCAGTTGTCATCGATGAGGTATCACTGTCAAGATACCGAGATTTGTAACTATGACTGCCGGAATGATATCTGGTCGTCGATAACGAAAAACCATCGAGGGTCCATGCGGTAGACCCTGCCTCGGCATCATCTGTCCCAAGAGTCAAACCTGAGAGCTCATCAAGCTGATAATAATCAGGGTCGGCGGATGGGTTTTGTTGCTGCCAGGAAACTCGATAGGAACCATCAGAATCATTGGGTATCTCATCAAGGAGTGGCGGCATCACACGAGGGATGACTGTTTCCTGGATGTTCTGTGCCTCTTGCAGCAGATAGAGTGCTCCATCATTGTTCTCTTTACAAATCTGATCAAGGTACCCAGCAGAGGGATGGAATTCATTACATGCTTCAATCGTGTATGCAAAAGTAGTTCTTCCAAGGACATAATGACTGTATCCATACATCGAATCAATGGTGTCCCCTGTCGTGGGATACAACCCATATGCTTGTTTAGGTGTATAGGTCCCTGACCCGCTTTGCCGGGTGATTCTTTGCGCTATCCCAGTACCAATTGCACCCATGTACGTGGCATCTGGGGTTGTCGATGAGGTATACCCCCATGGCCAATAGAGTTCCTCTTGATAGGTATGCCAGGAGATCAATGCACAGATCTCATGGCCGATGATAAAATCGGTAACCGCCTGTATTTCTAATTCTGAAGTAGGCCCTGGGCCACAATACACTTCATCACCCGGTGAATGCGTCACAGATCCATCACCAATCGAGCCCCATTCCCCTTTAATCTCACCATTACTGGAACCATAATAGTTACGGTTCAAATCAACACCATAGGTCCCATATTGAGGGAAATAATGTCGGTTCTTGCGCCAATCATGACTTAAGTCATGGCACCAGACATATCCATCTGGGTTCACACAGGGGACAATCCAAATCCTCCTACTATTCACCAGATCGGTAATTGTCGTATTCGTACCATATCCTGCGGTCAGATTGTTTGCGATACGAAGGCAGATTTCAACGGTTGGCCATTCACGGGCATGATGCAATCCCATGAACAACACCTCAGGCTCATTCTCATCCTCCCCAGGATTATCCGAGATTTCCAAGCACCATTGAGAACGTCCCTCATAGCTTGTCCCGATACTAAACAAATTAACGATATCAGAATAGTTCTCAGCGATTCCTTCAATAATGCTTTCGACCTGAGGGAACGTATGATATGATCCCATGAATGCCGCATGATAGGCATCCATATCCGCGATACGAGTGGTAAATGAAATTTGATTATCCGACAACTCTGATAACCGATCTCGAGGGATGATAATATCAATATATTCCCCTTGGCTTGTTGCAATGACCTCCACCTCCTGCGGAAGTATCACATCACCTTGGGTGATATCAATCCTCACGAGGTCTTTTATCAGAGACGTCGGTTCGTCACCGGATGTCCCTGAAATCGAGATGCTTCCTGTTACGAAGAGTAAGAGGATTCCAAAACATATTATGGCTTTGTTCTTCATGGCTTCATTCTCCTTTACGAATATCCCCCTATCTGAAGACTGGGGTCACCAAGTAAGACGAACTCCTGGACGGTCTTACAATCCAGTTTCTCAAGCATCGGTGGATAGGCGTTGAGATAATCGATAAGCGTCTGGGTATGCGCCTGACCTAAAATCGTTTTGCCATTCACCCCGTAATTCTTGAAGAACTGTGTATT
>JALOTN010000033.1 GCA_025457885.1 Thermoplasmatota archaeon
CTCGTGATGACTGGGATTTCTCTATGTTCTGTGCTCGTGTTGGTGCTATGGTCACACCAACGAACAAGAGAATGATTCCTATTGCCAAACATTTCCTTCTCAATTCCCTTCACACCTCTAGATTTTATCTAACTCCAACAACAAACGGACCAAGTAAGAACGCAGTCTTGGTTAATGATACGAGAGGAGCATAGTCCATCTCTACAGTCATAATAATGTCAATTGGACCAAAACCAATGACGAAATTTGTGATGATGACAGAATCCCCTCCAGCAAGACACTTGATGGTTCCATTTTTAGTTTTACCAAAAAAAATGCATGTCCCCTTCTGTGTAATCCCCCAGTCGACGTTGGTCAAATTGGTTGCAGCAATATTTTCAATCGTTGCTGAAAGACCAAATCCTCCTTTGATGATGACCTCTATAAGTGACTGATGCAGGATGATAAAGGTGGTATTTTTCTCTGTTTCCTGATTTCCTGCGTTATCAACAGAATAGAAAAGTATCATATGTGATCCATCACCGGTCACATTGAAGGTTTCTGCATACTCAGTCCAGGCTCCATCATCAATCCTATACTTCGTTGTATTCACACCTGACCAATTATCAGTAGCTTCCAAGACCACTCTGACATTACTGATGTAGACAGCACCGTCAAATATCCCTTTTAGCGTGCAGGTAGTAACAGGTGGGGTATCATCACAAGGACCCACTCCTGAACCTGTTACTTCAAGGTCATCCAAACCGAATGCAAATACATCATTAGAAACGACATGAATACCAATATAGATTGCTTGCCCTGAGTAACCCGAGATATTAATAGTGTACTCGGTCCAGTCTATGGGGATATCATTGTATATTTGTAAAATTGTGAAACTCATAGGATCTGTATCAGTGGATGACACACCGATTTCGAAATCCTCAAGTCCATACACATCATTCAATGAGCGAGCCCATAACGTCACTTCATCAAAGGTTTGTGAACTGAGCTGTGGTGTAAACAACCAGTCGTCATTGGGTGCCATCGCAGCAACCGTATCCCAACATGATATGTATTTGAGACCAGTATGTGCATAATAGGTACTGTTGAGTGGTGGGGTTGTCTGTGAAGGATTAAATATCATAAAGGAACCTGTGTAATATTCATTCGGCCAGTCAATATCTTCCATCCCTTTGGTTTGCCCACAATCTGCATCCAACGTGCTCCAAGGGATAAAATCATCAACAATGAAGTCCAGGTATGTTTCAAAACCATCGAAAAAGACGATGCCCTGAGTCTCAAGGTTCGGTGTGATTAGGACTAGTTCACCGGAGGTGTTTTTTAAAGCGATGTTACTAGTTGTTATGGGAAGAATCACCGTAATGATGCTGATTCCAATCACCAACCATTTCCTTCTCATTTTATTTTCCTTTCTTGGATTTTATACGATAATCAATTACCTTACCACTTAATAAAGGATACTGGATATCCCGAAATACAAGAAAATACAATAATGAATAGAAACAATGAAATAGTAAATATTACTACAAATGGAAACCAGATAGGAATGGTAATCAGGGAATATAATTTTGCTAAGAGTATTAATTCCATATTTCTTAAAAATTCAAAAATTGCTTCAAAAGGAATAATGATTATTGCTGAAATAATCCATATTATGAATAAAAGTCCACAAACTTTTTGGTAATCTGTTATCTCTATTTTTGAAGTTTTTTCTTCATCGATATTGTTTCCACAATCACATTCTGAGTTCTGTAACTGAACTATTTCGTTATTTAGCGTAGGATTCTTTTCAATAATAGTGGATATTTCCTTCTGCATTTCTGGTTTAATCAATAGATACTTCTGAATCATTAACTGTATTCTTGATGTGCTGATAAACCTTGAAAGCAACACACCAAGAAGATACATCTGTTTAAGTTGATTCTTTGTTACAACAGGAATCTCTGATATTGGGAATATTCCTCTACTCATCTGGGATTTCAGGATGATTCGTTGAATCTCCTTGTTATTGGCGATATCAACGATGGTCTGGAATAACAACTCCCTCTGATTGATTCTCTCTTTAATGATGTTCTGTTGTGAAGCTTTTACAGTGTTGAAGTTGATAGTTGGTGCTATGGTCACACCAACAAAGAGTAGAATGATTCCAATCGCCAACCATTTCCTTTTCATATGATTTACTCTTTTTATTAAATTTATTTGGAAATCAACAGACAGGTTCCCAAAAAGCTATCATAGCAACTACCAAATCGAAGGATAGTCAAGATTAAATAGCCAAAATAGAGGTATAAGAGTGCAAAAATCCAAAAAAATAGATTTAATAAATCACAAATGGGGATACTCATATCAGATGTTGCTTGGGTTTTATCATTCAAATCAATATCTTTGTTCAATAGAATGTTCTGAGTATTTTTTAACCGATAGAGAATTGCGAGTATCTCTTGATTATTGACATTATAAACTTTAGGTTCTTTTTGTATTGTACGAATAATCATTGTAATGAAATTATCGAATGTATCCTCATCCATTGTTCTGATTCTACTTAAAAAATTTTGAATCATAGCTGTTTTATTGTCTCGCAGAGGAAATTGTATTGTATTTAATCCCTTACAAAGATAATCAGAAGTGATAACCCCGTTGTCTTCATTACCAGTAGCTTTTTTTGTTCTGATGCTAAACAATGGAGAATCATTCATTGAAGTTGATTTCACAGATTGATACCCAACCACATTACTCAATGAACCCGGAACAAGAAGAACAACAGCAAGAATACTGACTCCAATTAGAGGTTTCTTATCCATTACTTTCCTGCCCCCTATTGAAAAGAACAATCCTCCGTTATATAAATCTTTGTCAGGGTGGAATTTTATAAGAAACAGTCGTCAACAAAAGATAACGATATTAAAAAAATTTGGGCTACTCTTTCAAATACTCTGCGTTCAGGATTTTAAGGATATCTGCTGCGATATTTTTCCCAATGCCGTTGATTTTACAAAGATCTTCTTCTGTTGCGTTGGCGATAGCCCGAATGGAGCCGAAATGCTGCAGGAGACGCTGAGCAAGGACTGCGGAGACATTAGGGAGTCCTTCGACGAGGAATTGTTGTTGTTCTGCGATGGTCCGAGCGGTTTTTTCTCCTCGAATTGCGACAATGCGGTCTCCTTCTTTTTGCTCTCGTTGTGCCATAACACTGAGGAAATCAGCGGTTTCCTGAGCAGATTTCGTAGTGATAATTGGGATGCCGAAATCAACGATTATGGCGGTGAAGCTGCCGAAGATCGCATTCTGGCTGATGTTTCTCTTCGTTAGCAATCCTTCTCCTTCGATGAGGAGCAGAGGCCTGGAGTAGGTTGCTCTGAGGTTTTTCATCTGTACAAAGAGTTTACCTTCGATGAGGGACCCTAGGAAATCATCCACGGTTTTTCGTTCAATTCCTATCCGTGATGAGATGATGTAATCGCCGACATCGAGTTGTTGTGGTTCAACAGTGACGTCTTTTTGGGTGAGGAACCGCATCACAGGGGAGCGGGATTCTCGATGGTCCACGATGATTTTAATGATAGGTTTTTTTGGGAACTCCTCAAGTTTCTTCTGGTTCTCCTGTTGGATGGTAGTCTGATAGATTGCTGCAGGGTCCTGGATTTTCTTGCGTAACGCGGTACGGAGCACCGCAAGTTCTTGGTGCATCCGACGCTCCTTAGCTCTACTTGACCAGTAATACGCCTCATCGGGTGTTCCTTTGGCGATGAGGATGATGACTTTGCCAGCCATCTGCCGAGCAGTCCTGCCCTTGCGCTGGATCGTCCTGATCTCTGAAGGTACCGGTTCAAAGAAAACCACAAGATCTGTGGAGGGAATGTCTAAACCTTCTTCTGCCACCGACGTTGCTATAAGAACGTTGAATTCATCATTTTTAAAGCGTTTGATGATGTCGATTTGTTCTTTTTGCGTGAGACCTTTGTCGCTTTCTTTGCCAGCCTGACCAATGAACCGAACCGGTCGAACAAAGGGTATCTCCTGGAGCTGTTGAAGGACAAACTGAGAGGTGTCTCGATAATGAGTGAACACGATGATCTTTGAGTCTTTCTTCCGAGAGATTTGTTCCTTAACGATTGAGACTATCTCTTGGATTTTCGGATGTTCGATTTTTAATGATTTAAGGTACGCGACAGCCTCAATAACATTAGGGTCCCTGAGGAGATCTCGGGATGCTCTACTGCCGCCTTTGGAGCCTGCTTCGGTCGTTAAACGATTGATATAGCTGCGTAAGGCATGGACCCCCTGGGTTTGTAGCAACTCGATTGCATGCACAAGTTTTATCGCCGCGTTCTGCGCGGAAGCAGCCTTGAACAATTCTGAGGGAGGTTGTGGTCGAGCGCGAAGCTCCGTCTGAATCACCTGTTGGATGTCAAGGAGTTTTTTCCGGTTAATGAGACTGACGGATGCAGATTCAAGCACGCCTATGTTTTTCAGTGTCGTGAGTCGTTCGGAGAGTGCTTTTTTTAGCAGCTGCAGGGTATAGTTGAATTCAGCAGGTAAGGGGATTTCCTTCCATTTGATATCCAAATCATGGACATAGGGACGAACATCAGGGTCAACTTTTGTGCGTATCTCGATGTTTGTGATCTCCAGGTTTTTACAGACCTCAAGAATCTCTGAGAGATTGTCCCCTGGAGACGCGGTCATCCCGAGGCAGCGTCGCTGGTCTTGTTGTTTCTTAAACATCTCTGCGATGAATACATAGGAATAATTCCCAGCTGCCCGATGAGCCTCATCAAAGATAATCCGTGAGATGTTTGAAAGATCATATCGATGAGCAATCAGGTCGTTTTCGATGACTTGAGGGGTAGAGACAATAATCCGTTTACTATTCCAGAGAGCAATTCGTTTCTCCGGTGGGACTTCTCCGGTGAACACGGCAATAGAATCAGGGATGGTGAGCATCGCGGAGAGCGATTGTGCATGTTGGTTGACCAATGGTTTGGTTGGTGAGAGGAATAAGATGTTTTTTTCCTGTTGGAGTTCTTTTGCGATAACCAGGAGAGCGATAATGGTTTTTCCCATACCGGTGGGAAGCACTACCAGGGTGCTTGCATTGGTTGCTGAGGCAGCGATGTTCCATTGATACTCCCGTCGTTCGACAAGGTTTTCTTTGATAAATTCATGATGTAGAAACACAACAAGAGACATGGGTTCTGAGTTTTTGTATGTTTTGGGAACCCCCTAGTATCAGGACCACTCAGTTCGCCCATTTCTCAGCATGATGCAGCACTTAGTGTGAGATAGTATTTCATCATCGTGGTCATTGGTTCTCATGCTTCATGATTTTTTAAGAGTTTCTACCTTTGTGGTTCGTGTGTTTTTCATAATGTTTAAAAGGAGGTGGTTGTTTCTTTTCGCCGGTGGTCGATGGAGTTCCTTTCCCTTTCAATTCCCCTGTGGGTAATTTTTCTAGTGGTCATCATCGTCTTGCTCTTAGTCTGGCAGTTCCTTCGGTTCACCCTGCGTATTTTTGTGTTCTTTTTTTTGTTTTTTGCTCTGTTGATGATCCTGGATTTTATCGGTGTTTTTAGCTGGATTCAGGAGACGTTTCTTTCCCCGTTCCTCTGACGAAAAAAAAAGAAGTAGGCTTTTCAGAGTCGTTCGGAGATGAGGTCGCTGAGATGCCCAATCTGTTCTGGGGTGAGTTGTTCGACTCGGTGGTCCAGGAAAGGGAGGTCTTTGAGGTCTCCGTAGAGTGATTTGATGGTGTATCGTATTTTTTTCCGTCGATGGGTAAATAATTGTTTTGTCAGTTCGAAAAAGAATGGTTCGTTTTGAACGCTGAACCGTGGTACGGGAGCAGGGATGAGCTCAACGATAGCGGAATCTACTTTTGGTGGTGGGGAGAAACAGTCTCGAGGGATGGTTTCTAGGATCCGGCAGGTGGCTTTGTAGGAGACGTTCACGGTTAATCGGGAGTATTCTTTTGTCCCAGGGGATGCGACGAGTCGTTCTGCGAAATCCTTCTGGAAGATGAGCACGGCGATGGAAAACCTGCATTCAAGGAACTTAAACATGATAGGGGATGAGATCTCAAAAGGAAGGTTGGAGACGATCTTGCTGAACCGTGGAAGGGTGGTAAAATCAACGGTTAAAGCATCCTTGCAGAGAAGAGTGACGTTCCTTGGAAGTGTCTTTTGGAGTTCTGTGGCGAGTCGAGGGTCGATTTCAATGGCGATGACTTCTTTTGCGTAGGCTGCGAGTAATTTTGTGATGATGCCTTTCCCTGGGCCGATTTCAAGGACTATGTCGTCTTTGGTGATCCCCGCATAGGAGATCTCCCGCTGAGCAATAGACTGGTCATTAAGAAAATGTTGTCCGAACCGTGGTTTTACCATTCTCTCAGTATTGATGCTCCCTGGTAAGAGGCAGACGAGTGAAGACGCGGTATTTCTGATTTGGATCTGATAACTCAAGTTCGATACGTTTGGAGATCAGTTTATCAGGGGAGCGTAAGAAATCAATCCGCTCCTGCATCTCCTTAAAGGTGGTGAATGGTTTCTTCTTTCGTTCATCAAGGATCTCCAGCATCATCTTCTTGCCTAACCCTGGCAGTAACTCCAGGACATGATACCGGGTGGAAATCGCGGCAGCCTCATTGAAGAATTTCACGTATCGCGCCTCATTGTTATGAACGATATCTAATAAGACATACGGGAGCTCCCCATGGGCTGTCGAGGTGAGATCCTCAAAATTGATCCTGCCCTTAATTTTTTCAATTTTCGTTCGAAGAGCCGGGTCTTTCCCAACATAGATTCGTTCCCCGGTGGTAAAGGTCGCATCTCTCTTTGGTATTAACTCAAGAAATGTATACTGGCTTTCCCCAATACCGTAGACTACCGGGCTGCGTTTGAACGCCGGGAGGTCCCCGCGTCCTTTTGCCAAGTAATCCAAGACATAGACATAATCTTCCAAGTTTTCCTACCCCCACCACTATTCAACAGAGTGTTTTTTCACGGTTTCAAGGATATTTTTTATCTCTTTATCATTGGGTGTGTATCGTTCTTTTGCAAAGATAGCCCTGATGTCATCCTCCGTGTTTGGGAGGATGTCTGCTATCTTATACGCCTGAAGTTCATCCACATGGTCAAGTTTCATCAGATCAGCAATTAAATCCTTGGTTTGTTTTGCGGAGAGTTTCGCGAATTTCTCAGCATGCTCCAAGGCTGTTTTCTGTTCATAGATCAATTCTGTTCGTTCTTTACTGATTTTCTTTAGAATGTTCTTTACTTCAGCAAGGGAGATGATTTTGCCGGTTTCCTCAGTCGACGCTTCCATTTACTGTACTCTCCCCAGATGCTCTGGTAAGACGAGAACGATTTTATGTTTGTTGCCGACCGTGATTCCTACAAGGTACGCGTTTCCCTGCATCCCTTCGACTTTGCCGGTATATCCTTGGAATCGTGGATGCGGCATGCCTTTATGAACCGAGGAATCAATGTCGATACTCACACTTGCTCCGATTTCGAACTGTTGCAGCGCTCGTGTTGAAGACGTCACTCCGCGAGTACGCGGTTTTTTTCTCATGATATATCTGCTTTTACTTCGTGTTCCTTTTGATCGTTTCACCATACTTTGTTATTCCCCCTTGACATCGATCACATCGAGTTCTTTTACCTTGCAGGGAATGCCTATGAGTTCACTGAGGTTCGGTTGAGTCTTGTTCTCATCCCCTGAGACGAACTCCTTGATATAGGTTCCAGACTCCGTCTCAAGCGTTATGCTGGCTATGATGCCCTCTACCGATTCAATGGTGCAGTTGTAGATACGTCGCTCCCTAATCTTGTTAGCCCGACGATGGGCTACTCGAGTAGGTGTCAACTGCTTTATGAGTTGACCCTGTAATGACTGAGCCACCTTTATAAGTTTTTCTTTATTCAAAGGTGCTGATGCCTCAATAATGACTCGGTAGGTTTTTTGGAATTCAGCAGCCTTTATCCGGGCGATCTCCTCTCGAGTGGAAAACCGCAACTGCGAGATTTCAATGAGACTTTTTGAGGAGATGTTCGTCTCTTTTTCTAGCAGAGCAAGATCAATGGTTCGCTTCTTTGGGGATTTCACCTCAAGGATGAACGGTCGACCTGATCCCAGCATCCGTGCATCGATATCCTCCCGTCCACTCCCATGGAATGACTCATCTGTTCCCTGCGTCATTTCCAATGCTTTCTTTGCTATTAACTCTTCGACCGTGGTTTCATAGAGTTTCCCGGTATAGTTGCATCGCTTACAGCCTTTCCCCTGGCAGATCTGGCAAGGCCATTTCGTCTGAGGAATACCCCGTTGATATTTTTTATACCGCCCGTAGATGAACAACGAGCCGATCTGAAGGGCGACCTGATCATAGACCGTATCAATGACTGCCATGATATCAGGGTTTGGGATATCCACGGTTTTCCCGAGGCGCGGCTCCAGGATTTTTCCAATCTCCCGGTTGATCTGCATCTTGAGAGGCTCCGCATCCTGCAAATGCTCCTGTTCCCAGAGACGTTGTTCTTTTTCCTGGATGTCCTCATCGATCTTCGAACCTATGAGGAAGGTGTCAAACTCGTAATCCTCCATTGCTTGCATGATCAGATCAACAAAATGCGCAATCTCCTCAGTCAGCCCTTCACATAACCAGCATTCCTTGGCTGGTGTGTGTTGTTTCTGATGCAGCTGCGTCCGAAGGAGTCTCCCTTTCTCTGCATTACTACCTTCGGTGAGTTGTTTTCGAAACAACCGGCCAAGACAGGAGTCACAAAGGGCGTACTGATGGAGAAGACGCGCTGCGCTAGGGAGGACCTCTGATTTCATCTAAGGTGCGCAATAGACCTTGTTCTATAAACATTTCTCTTCAAAACATCGAAACACAGAGGTGGATTAGGTAAGCCAGAGGTAATAAATCGCAAGAAGGAGGGCGACACCAAATCCGATCGGAGCAATCCACCACCACACCGAGGGAGACACCCCCAGGGTATAGGCTAGTGAAAGGAAGAATCCTAGGACAAGAATTGTTGTAATCACATCTCGATATTTCATTTCAAGTTCTCTCCTATTGAGGCATAAGAGCCTCAACGTACCACAAACATCAATGGAGATATAATCATATCGGAGTATGCAGCATCCGTAATGACAAAATCATCTAGTTGGCAACAAAAAAAAAAGGGTTAAAAAAAAAAAGATGGTGGGCTTTAGACAGCCCCAGTGATGTTGTAGGGTACCAATGCGGGGTTCTTGTCAAAGTTCATGCGAATCCCGCCAAGGATGACCTTGGGGAACTTCTGGAAGAAAGGTGCGGAGAATTTCACCCCGACCCAGGTGCTCCAGTAATTCGCATCCCAGATGTTTCGGCTGGATATTTTAAAGGTCGCTTGTCGCTTGTTGTTCATGAAGTTGTTTAGTTCAATGGTGTTCTCGCTACTTGAGGAAAGTAACAATCCTTCCATGGTGTTCCCATCGACGCTGTTACTTCGAATCTCATTAGAACCAGCACCACCAGAGAGTCGAATCCCTAGTTTGTTATCAGAAATCACATTTCCTTGAATGGTGTTCTCGGTGCTTGCAAGACCACTGATGGCGATTCCTTCTTCCCCGTTCCCCGTAATCGTGTTGTTGATGATTGAGTTATGGTTACTGTTCACCGATAAATCAATCCCCTGGGCTCCATTGTCCGTTATCGTGTTATCCTTGATGAGTGAATAGGTTGATGTCTGAACCTGAATCCCCACATACACATTACTCATGATGGTGTTACCAATGATATTGATCCTAGATGTAGGAATTGTTAAAGAAATCCCTTGAATACCGTTTTCAATGATATTTTCCTGTATATAGACATCCTCACATAAGGTAGCAACCTGCAGGATGATTTCATCAGAAGAACCCTTCAGGGTAAATCCCTTCACTGTTGTGTCACTGTTCCCGATACGAAGCACGGGATCTGTCGATTGTCCTTCTATGAAGGTAGTCTCACGATCTTCTCCCATAAGGATGATTTTCTTTAATTTTGTGTCAACATTCTCTGCATACGTCCCTGCGAACACATAAATCGTGTCCCCACTCGTGCAGTTATCGATTGCTTCTTGAATGGATGTGTAATTCCCCGGGCCTCCTCCACCAACATAGAGAATCCCCCGCCCCATCTGTTGAGATGGTTGAATGTTCATTGCAGTTACACTACTAGCCCCTATTAAAAGTAGGATGGTTCCTACAATTATGCCTTTCGCTATACAGTTCTTTTCCATTATAATTCCTCCTAACAAACGTTATTCTATACCTAAAGTAATTCTCCTGGTTCATTTAAATGTTTCTATCTAATATATATAATTATCGATATAAGAATAACCGATGGTAACAACCTAACAAAAGAACGAATCATCCTCTGATTTACCTCTTTTCACAACATATTTAATAGACAATCAGATACCGGAACCAACACACAAAAAAGGAGGAGTATCTCGCATGGTTGAAATTGCACCATTCAAAGGAATGACCTATAATAAGCAGAAAATAAAAAAATTAGACGACGTCATGTCACCCCCCTACGACATCATCTCTGAGCAAATGCAAAACGAACTTTATATAAAAAACGAATACAACTTTGTCAAACTCATCCTAGGAAAAATCCTTCAGAATGATACGGACACGAACAATCGATACACCCGAGCAAAACAACTCTTTGACGCCTGGCAACAAAAAAAGATCCTCATCCCCTCAGAGACCCCCGCGATATTCCCCTACAGAGTCGATTATGTCGTCAACAAGGAAAAAAAACAGATGAACGGGTTCTTTGTTCTCCTCAAACTAGATCCTGAGTATAAAACCGTCAAAGCCCATGAAAAGACCCTTGCTAAACCAAAAGCAGACCGATTAAACCTCATGCGTGCCTGCTATGCGAACCTTGAACCTATCCAGCTTATGTACATGGACCAGGAAGATATCATCAGACAGACTATGGATGACGCTCTTGATGCTCCCCTCATTCAAGTGAAAGGATACGATGGTTTTACTCATCAGCTCTGGCGACTTGACAAGCCAGATACGATACAAAAAATCCTTGACATCCTTGCAGAAAAAATCTTGTTCATCGCCGATGGTCACCACCGATACCAGACCTCCATTAACTATGCTGCTGAGAAAAAAGAACAGACGGGAAATATGGATCCTGATGCTCCCTTCAACTACATCATGGTAGTCCTCTGCAACATGTTTGACCCTGGTCTTTCCATTCTCCCCACGCATCGTTTCATTAAAATGCCAAACGTGAGCATCGATGATCTCTGTAAAAAACTTGAACGCTACTTCGAAGTTGAGAAAAAATCCCTCCTACAAACCGAGAGAAATCCAGAGAAACTTGGTAAAAAAATCATGAATGAGATCAAAACAGAGGACAAGCATATCCTTGCTTTGTATACGAAAGATTCTTACTATATTCTGACCCTGAAAGACGAAGAAGTCATGGATAAAATCGCAGGGGATCATTCCAAGACCTGGAGAACCCTGGATGTGTCCATCCTCCATAAACTCATCCTTGAGGAGTTCCTTGGCATTAATGAGAAGAACCTTGAGGACCATGTGAAATACACCCGGGTGGATGCTGAAGCAATTCAACAGGTGGACGAAGGGAAATACGATTTTTCATTCCTGATTAACGCGACGAAAATACACCAATTAAAAGCAATTGCTGATGCCACCGAACATATGCCTCAAAAATCGACTTACTTTTTACCAAAGATGCTCTCTGGTCTCGTCATGTATAAAATGTGATACGAGATAATAGGATTCTCAGTGTCATTCTACCAGCACAGGTTTAAATACCAGGAGAAAGAAAATAGTACCTGGTGAGGAAGGGAAAATCAGTATTCTCATGTTTCTTCTTCATATTTTTTCCCCTCCTTCCTCGCTTATTTCTCAAATCATTCCTCTGGTTTTCTCAAAACAGAAAGGAAAAATATATCGCCTTGGGGAATGATTGTGATAAATCCAAATGACGTCGGTTGAAGGTATTTTTTATACATAAATCCATCTGGACTATAAAGGGAGAAAGGATTCTTCTGTACAAATTCCTCAATAACCTGTGAGGTCTCCTCCGATGTCATCGTACATACCGCATAAAAGAGAAAACCACCTGGTTTAACAGTATCTGCTGCTTGACTGAGAAGAGACAGCTGAGTCTGAGGCAGACTATCTGCCCCATCGATATATTTCACCTCAGGGTTTCTCCGAGCAGCCCCAAGACCTGTACAGGGAGCATCCACCAACACCACATCGAATGTTTTCCTTGGCACAGAATCTTCTACTATTACTTCTGCACCATATTCTTTACATCGTTGTCGCAACGTGGATCGTTTCGCAGTGTTCATCTCATAGGCAGAGAGTGTCTTTTTATTCTGCGTCAATGACGCAAGAGCAAGACTTTTTCCGCCGTTCCCTGCACAGAAATCAAAAACAGAGTCACCAAGAAACGCTGCCAGATAGGAAACCAGCTGGCTGCTTTCATCCTGGACATGGGCGAAACGCTCATGGACGACCCTTGAATATTTACTCACAGAGGTTGTTCGAAGAGCGGTTGGTAACCCAGAACGTTCCACGGTCAATGCCTCGTTCTGGAGCAGGGAAACCACTTGATCCACCGAGCTTGTATTGAGGTTTACACAGAGCGTTGTCGGTGGTGATTCATTGATGTATTCAATCCATTCTTCATGAGATTTCAACACCCCGGCGACATATGGTGAACAAGAAATGCGATATTCGAAAGGAAAAGATGTTGGATCTACCGAATTACTATCGGTTGCGAGCTTCACATACTTTTCTGCAGTCCGAAGGATACCTTGGTTCTCCATAACATGTTCATAGAGTCGTTTCCATCGGACAACAGTATGAACGATGTCTGCCACCGCTTCTCGTTGTTCTTTGGTCAGGGATGATGCTGGAAGGATGTCACGGAGACAGCGAGCCATGTTGCCTTTCCGTAGATATTTTGTGACCACCTGAACAGCGACATCATTTATCATAACAGGACACCTTACCTTTAAGCCTCTACATAAACTATGCGTTGCCTCATCAACTTATTCTTGAACAAGAGTTCTTAAAGAAGAAACTGGTACATCCATGGGTTATGGATCTCCTTGGTTTTATCATCACCGTCATCCTTCTTACTGCATCAGGTGCGTTAGCACCCGGACCTTTGTTTTTCCAGACCCTCGCCCAGGGTGCAAAAACTGGTGCCCGCAGTGGCTTAATTTTCTCAATTGCCCATACTATCGTTGAATTTTCATTGATTCTGCTTCTTGCTTTTGGCCTGCTTGCCGTGGGAAACGAACCAGTGATTCGAACCGGTATTGGTCTTGCAGGTGGCATCGTACTCATCCTCTTTGGGATCTATCAGCTCTTTGGCATCATACGAAAGAAACCCGTGGAAAAAAAACAAGAGATGCCCACTCATCGTCTTTTTTTTATCGGCATCCTTTTTTCTGCGTTGAACCCGTATTTTATCCTTTGGTGGCTCACCGTGGGCTCAAATTTGATATTGCTTGCTCTTGAGTTAGCTGCTCTTGCTGGTGTTGTCTTTATGTTCATCTGTCATGTCTGGATGGATTACGCCTGGCTGATTGGAGTGTCGTATTTTGCGAAAAAAGGAATCAACGCCCTAGGGTCCCGTTGGTACCAAATGCTCCTTGGGATATTTGGCGTCATCCTTATTGTTTTTGGTATCTCTTTTTTTGGGGACGCAATCCTTTGGTAATCAGAGTAGTATGAACTTATCCACCTGTTTTACCTCGTCTACCATATTTTCCAGACTTTCATTGATTCCGTGTTTGCATTCCCCGCGAAATCATAGACGATAACCTTCAGAGTGTAAGGGAAGAACATACCACGTTCGGTCCACACCCATTGATACGGGGGTGTGGTCAGGACCGTCTTTACTTCATCATCTATGTAGAATTCCACGCGGGCGATTCCTGACTCAGGGTCTGATGCATCCACGGAGACAATGATTTTTCCAATCACCACGGTTGTAAAGAACCGGAACTTCCATTCCCATAAGCTAAAGAAATTAATGGTAAGGTATCCTTCTGCGGGTGTTGTGATGTTCACCTCTGGTATAGAGGTTTCGGGTCCATAGTACAACAACCATGGGGAGAAATCAACAGAGCCACTCACGTTATCCCCTAACCCCGCTGGGTTATCCGGATGATGAGGCCCAGAACTGTCCCCCCACCAGTTGTTCTCTGCATTTAAAATCGTAGGTCCTTCCCAGATGAATCCCTCTGCATTCTCCTGGAAACAGTTATAATGAACACTGGTTCCTCCAGGATAGGCGGTGCTCTCACCGTAATACCCGGTTCTCCCCCAGATACTCATCTCGATACCGGTTATCTCATTATTCTGAATGCAGGTAGATGAAACCAACCCTGATAACCGGATACCAAAACTGGTGGGACTATCAGAGACTCCAGAGATGATGTTATTGAGGATATGCGCATTAAGGATTTCCCCTGCAGCTCCATCCGCCCAGGCGAAATTATCCAATGCTATCCCACGACGCCATTCTTTAACGTTGACAATGGTATTTCCACTGATGATGATATTTGAATATCCTCCGCTATCTAAAACCCCTGTGCAACCCAGATACGCACTGGAAAAACCTATCCCTGTGACCTTGTTGTTTGTAGAACCACCAGGGTTGATCCCAGTACCGACATCAATTGTGTTATTCCGTACCATTTGTAACGTCGTGATATCGGTGCCTCCATAGGTCATATAATAGATAGGATCTATCCCCCAGCACCCTGCATCAAGCGTGTTAAAACACAGATCCGTTGAACCAGTTGTTTTCTCAACAACGATATTGTTACACCCGGTCTCGGTGACAATGTTATAAGCGAAGACGATGTTTTCTTTACCCCCGCTAATCGCATAAAAACCCCAGTCGTAATCATCATTTGGGTTCTGGGTTCCAATTATCCTATTAGACGAGATAGTATACGTAACATCTGCACTGTTTGACAAGACCGCGACCCCAATGTTCAGCTTATTATCACCGGCACCATACCCTGAGGGTCCTCCAGCGTTCCGTATCGTGAAACCCTGGAATATCACATCACCCTCTGCGATGATTCGCACCAGACCGGTCTGAGGAAGAAGCGCATCACCTCCGTCGATAATAGTAGTCTCCCATCCAGACCCTTGTATCTGAAGAGCTTTATCGACGAGTATCTGCTCCTCATAGTAAATCCCTGGATAGACAATGATCGTGTCCCCATCGTTCGCATCTGATATTGCATCTTGAATGCTGCTGTAATTCCCTGGGCCATCTCCACCGACAAACAAGGTATCACGATATAACGCGTGTTGAGGATTCCAGCTTGATGCATTAGATGTTGCCGAGACGACACTTGCTCCAATCATACAAAAAATAATCCCTAAAATAACTCCTTTCCGTCGTAGGTTTTGATACATAGGTTTATTCCTCCCCTGTTTCACACAGGCAACAAATAATTAACTTCTGTGTTTATTTAAATGTTTGTGGTAATATAAAACCCTTTCCTGAACCCTATAACGCAGATGATTGATTTAAAATGAATACCTGTTCTTAAAAAAAAATCAAAATCACCCAGAGAAATCTCATTGTTTATTCAGCACATAGGATGTGTCCCCATTCAGGGTTGTTAAGGTAAGTGTCTTATCCCCCTCTGAGAACACGTAAGTGTATTTTGTGGATGGGATGAAATTCACAATCTCTAAGGTTAACTTTCCTTGAGAAATTTCCCAGGTCCCAACACCAGAATACTGGTAATCAACAAAATCAATGATAGATTGCACCGTCCCATTCGTGACGAAAATAAATTTTATAGGAAAAATCCCCCAGTTTCCATCCCAGGTTCCAATGATCCTTCCTTCGTCAGTGAGAAACAAATTACTGATCTGATCGCACCCACTCAATCCGACACTAAGAAATATTGCACAGATACCAAGGATGATGATTCTTTTTTCGATGGTTTTTTACCTCCACCGGATAACGTTACATCTTCTCCGTCTTTAAAAAATTATCCGTTTCGTCCTCCAGTGACTCAAAGAATTCAATGATGCATAACAAGGGTATTATAGAAAAAGTTGTTGCAGGAAGACGGAGAATTGAGACAGATATTCAAGGATATTCCTCAGGATATGAGGTCTCCATTCATTGTCAACAGGGTTAGGGGTTGTAAGGAAAACAGGGATGATTTCAAAATCCAATGGGTCATTGGTATTCTCTACTCGAATATATCCTTCAAAACCTGAGTTTGCTACATCTGGGGCAGTTACAACAACTTGAATATCAATGGTTCCTGCTTCAGGGGTTAACTGCGTGCCTGACGCTGGTTCAAATATCCAGGTTCCCCAGGAAAGCAATGAGGTATTAATCGTCCAGTTCAGCAGTGATTCATTATCCCCGATGTTTTGAAGCTGAAAAACATCGGTCACGGTAGCACCAGGTTTTACATCGGTCCACGATAGACTCCCCGTGCAGTCTAAGTCTGGGATATCCGGCTCTGGTGGTTGTTCTGGGGGGATGTAGACGATTTTGAAGACTCCATTGAGATTTGGACCAGGATACGGGTTGATATACTGCCATATCATGGATCCATCAGGGGTGACTTCAAAGAACTTTCCGTCGACACCATCACAGATAAGAGTGTTTCCATCAGGGAGTCGTTCCGCGCCTGAAAAAACCCCTGAGTAGAAGCTCTCCGGAGGATCAGCAAAATAACACCATGAAAGACTACTTGGTCCAAACGCAGAACCTGGTTCACGATAATAAAAACCATTCTCATCCACTGGTGGGGTTATTTCATCGATTGAGGAGATAGCACCTGTCGGACGATTATCTCCATTGTTGAAGACAAGGATATTTCCTGCACCTGGACAACCTTTATCAATCCATGTTGCATCATGTTGACTGAAAAATTTTTTATCAGCAGCGGTCCCCGCATGATACGCCAGGGGATTGCCCCATCGGTACAGGATATCACCACCTTTCCCGCTGTTGCCACCAGTATGACCAATGGCTTCCTCGGTGGTGGTGCTATGGTCAATCACCCAGATTTCATCAAAATTATGGACACTGATCATGATTTGGTCAAACTTCTCATTATAATCAAGGGAATTCGTATGCATCCAATCATCAAGAACCGGGTTATTCCCATAGTTGATGTCAATGAGCTCAGGATGCTGTTCGACGACCCCATAATTTGCTTTTGTAGGGTCATAGTCCTGGATGAGATGGTCCCAGACATGCCATTCCCAGACAATATCACCACTCGAAGGCCCTGTTGGTTCTATCTCGA
Organism: Thermoplasmatota archaeon; assembly: GCA_025457885.1. Classification (GTDB taxonomy): domain Archaea; phylum Thermoplasmatota; class E2; order DHVEG-1; family DHVEG-1; genus SM1-50. The sequence goes on from JALOTN010000033.1 coordinate 17,352, forward strand.
GGATTTGATCTGGGAAAAAGGTGTCCCCCAGGAAACTAGATGGGTTTCTACCTGCTGCTATGGTTTGTCCCCTTGTTTTAGTCTCCCAGGCAATCATGAGGACATTCCCATTCGGCAACATATAGACATCATGATGACTCAGATCACCATTGGTGTCACATCGATAATCCCATTCCACGGTCCCGTCCCACTGAACAATCTGGACACCTCCACCAACGCCACCGTACCCATGGACCTCGGTTTTTATCGAACGAAGAATTCGATTATCACCCAGCCAACGGACAGACTCACCAGGGAGAAACGCACTCTCCCAAGTATGTGTCACAGACCCGGAGTTATCGATCAAATACGTCATCCAGTAGTTAATGGGAGCAAATAAGATCTGACCATTTATTATTCCTCTTTGTTGAGGAGTGTCTTTGGATAACTTCATCGAACATGTTTGTTGTGCTATGGTATTTGTTAAAAACAAAAAAACAATGAAGAATATAACGAGTCGGTATATTGTAAAATACCTCATATTATCCCCTTAATTGATGGAAAATCGAATAGTAATATTAACAGTTGTTGTATATAAAACCAATGGTTTATTTAGCCTTGACTCAATTTGAAAAATCCAGTCTATAAAAAAATACGAAAATCTCATCTTAAAAAAGAGTGATAAAAAGAACTGAATGGAAAGGATTCCATTAAACATCGATGGAGAAAATATCCTTTTTTGGAATCACTCGTTTTGGACGAAAATCTCCCTCAATAACAAGCTCTCCTTCGCGGTCTTCTACAATATCACACACAAACTGTTCTCCACTGAATAACTTCAACACTGGCATTTCTCTCAAATTCTCCGCACTTCACCTAGCAGAGTTGAAACGATTGTTTCTTTAAAAAACTATCCGTGTTGCATTTATCCTAGAACCTCACGATGGAGAATCCTAGGTTGAACCAACAATGGTGATACTCTCAATGATGATGTCATCGACCGGCCAATCTTCCATATTCCCATACTTGGTCATGGTTTCCACTGAAGCGATTGCTCGAACCACATCGATACCAATTACAACCCTTCCAAAGGCAGCATATCCATTGGGATCAGAACCACCTGGTTCAAGAAACCGTTGTGCCCCGTCATCGATAAAGAATTGACTTGTCGCACTATCAGGGTCACTGGTCCGTGCCATCCCAATCGTGCCATCAAGATGATGAACCTCGGGGTTTATCTCCAAATCAATAGGGCCATAGGGACTTTCGTTTTCTGTGCCATTTGGGTAATATCCACCACCTTGAATCACAAAATCATCGATAACCCGATGAAACACTAACCCATCATAGAACCCCTCATTAGCAAGTCTGATGAAATTTGCGGAGGTGTTCGGCATTTTATCCTCATATATCTCAAGGACGATGGTTCCCATTGTCGTATTCATCACCGCAAGATGATTGCTCGTAATCGGTAACACAACCTTAAAACTACCAAATACAAAACGATCATTTCCAATGAATCCTCTTTCTTGATTCACAAACGTAATGGGGACCCCGTTGATCACATGAAAAAATTGAACCGGTTGAAGAAACAAAATCCTCAGATTCACCGGCTCAAATGTAGAAAACTCTGGTGATGAAGTCACATTTTGGATTTGACCAAAAAGAAAAGCTTTTTTAATAAGATCCTGGTCGCCCCCAAAATCTTTCATATCACTCTTTCGTGATTTTTCAGATATTTTTTCTGAAACCACCATATTCGTAACAAGACAGCAGAGAATCAGAAAGAAAGCAATTATCGTCTGTAGTTTTCTTGGAATCATATTTGATAGACCCCTGTTCTCAATGATATCAATTCATATCTCCTTGATTCATTTAAATGTTTTGGGCGGGATAAAAATTAAGATAAATACGTTAAGACTGAAGAAACTGATATATCGCCTTATTGATCTTTACAATTCATGGGCTTGAATTAACTGATCAACCTTCGTCTGGATGTCGTCTATTTCAGAAGGATGATCTTCCGTTTCTACAGGTGTTACCACTTCTTCAAAATAGTATATTTTCTGCGGTGTTGGACTCTTGTTCCGAGACGATCGTTGATTCAACACATACATACGAACATCAAGGATGACAATGCCAAGAAGAAACGCTATTAAAAACCAAAAAAGAAACGCTCCACCATCGCCTAGGGAATCAGGAATTATTGCATCAAACAACGAAACCATATGACAACAACCTCCTTAGCAACCCTCATTTCATCATGATTTATAAGAACTAATGTGTAGGTAAGTACGCATCTGGACATAAAAAGGGCCCGAACCGGGATTTGAACCCGGCACAGAGGATCCACAGTCCCATATGTTACCAGGCTACACTATTCGGGCCATCATATGAAAACGACGACAGCCTGGCTGTGTGATCTTTTTATTGTAGCCCCAAAACCTCGATTCTTTATTTAACACTTACGGAGAAAACTAGAATCGTATCCTTTCACATTCATTTTTTTTTTAAAAGACACTAAGCATCTATTTTTTTTCTTGTAACACCAGTACAAGCTTCTCAAGAGCCTTGCCCCGATGAGAAAACAGATTCTTCTCCTCAGCAGCCATCTCCCCAAAAGTCTTTTCAGAACCATCTGGTAGGAAAATCGGGTCATACCCAAACCCCTGCGTCCCCCGCTTTTCCATCGAAATCATCCCCGGGCATTCACCAAGAA
>JALOTN010000080.1 GCA_025457885.1 Thermoplasmatota archaeon
CAAATTCCCCTCAGGATCATTAATCGGAATACTCCACGTCAAACTCAACGGCTGATTCACCGAATTATTTGCAGGAGACGAAGCCCCAAACACCGGTGGAAAGTTAATAGGACCTTCAACTATCACTTCACCGTTATTAATCACTGGTGATATTTGTTGCGCGTTTTGATTGGTTACAATGACATTATGGAGAATGAGAGGAGACGTGCCTTCAGTAGTTAGGGAAATAAATGTGATTTGAAAACAATTTATTGGTGTTGAAATATTATACCCAAAGACGACTACAGCGGCTCCATGAATCTCACCAGCAGTGTTATTAATAACTGGTGGGAAGAAGAACCAAATAGGATCAGCTTTCGCTACACTAACAACCTGAATTAACGAAGCATTAAAAGAAAGATCAATTTGAACACCAATAATAGGTTCCCCAGGATCCAAATGACCAATGATACTAAATGTTTCACTAAAACCAACCGTCTGACTTGTTGGTACTATACTAAGATAAGTGGTATCCCTAAAAATGTTATTCACAAGAGATTGGTTGTATTTAATATTCGAAGGTATCATTTTTTGCTGGTCAACGTCATTGTTAAATATTTCTTGTTGGTTAGGATTGATATCAGGTGTTTTCATTTGAGGTTGCGGATAGGCGGCACTCAGGGAAGAAATGATAAAAAGGGAAATAATTCCGATGGAAAATATTTTATTTGAAAAACACTTTTTTATTATTATAAGGTATTTAAACAATAAAATATTTCTTATCAATCCTTTCGTCCCCCATATTTGATGTCTACATAGTAGAAATACATATGGGACTCTACAATAAAAATGTTTCGTTATATATTTATTTATACAACGTCAGTAAAATTGAATGAAAAAGAAGCCCTATAATATATATAGTATTGCCTCATTATTTAATTTTAATAATACTCCAATAATGAACAACATTAGAAACATATTGGTCAAAATTATTATCAACAACGAAACATCGATGAAAGGTTAAATTCCAATATCTCTGCCTAAAAATCGTTTGAAATCAGCTTTATATGGCCATTTTGTAACAAATTAAATTATGTGAAACCATTCATCACGAGGTTTATATAGAAAAAACCAATTCAATCACGCAAGGAAGAGAATATGGACGGTTTTGAGACAATTATCACACGTAGAAGCATCAGAAAATACAAAAAACAACCAATCCCGAATGAGACCCTGCAGAAACTCTTCGAAGCTGCTTGTCAAGCCCCCTCTGCGGGGAACCAGCAGCCCTGGCAGTTTATCCTCCTGGATGACCGAAAGATCCTCAACGTCATCCACACGTTCCATCCCAGTGCGAAGATTCTGAAAGAAGCAGACAAGGCAATCCTTGTGTGCGGAGACCTTGATTTGGAGAAATTCAAAGGCTACTGGATGATTGATTGTGGTGCTGCGACCCAGAACATCCTGCTTGCGGCTCATAGCCTAGGACTGGGAGCGTGTTGGCTTGGGTTGTATCCTCGCGAGGGTCGCATGATAGGGATGAAAAAACTCATGCATCTTCCCGCGCATATCGTCCCCTTCGCGGTTGTCGCTCTTGGGTACGCTGCGGAGATAAAGCCAAAAGAAAACCGATGCAACCCCGCGCGGATCCATCAGAACAAATGGTGAGGAAAAAAAAATCAGAATCGTATTTTTCTGCCTGCTGCATCCCGATGGTACGATCCGAAATCCTCGATTTTTTTCAGGGTATTGCCATCAAAAATAGGGCCGTCGACACAGACACGAAGACCCCGACCAACACAGCATTGGCCACAGATCCCGATGGCGCATTTCATATACCGTTCTAATGATGCCTGGAACGGGATGTTTTTACACAGCGAAAGCAGGGCAGTCATCATCTGCTCTGGTCCGCAGGTGTAGACCGCATCGATCCGTTCCTTGGCAAGCACGTCTTTGGCTAGTTCTGAGGCAAACCCCTTGTACCCCATTGAGCCATCGTCTGTTGAAACCAGGACGGTTGCTCCGGTCCGTTGAAAACGATGCTGGAAGAAGAGCTGTTCTTTTGTCTGCACCCCAAGTATCACTGTGGTGGTGAGTTTTTTCTTTCGAGCCTGTTCCACTAAGGGTGTTAGCATCCCGATACCGGTGCCGCCGCCAACAAAAAGAAGATGTTTTCCGGTGAGGGTAAATCCATTCCCCAACGGTCCGCGTATCCCGATTTGTGCTCCATTCTGTAATTGAAATAATGCATTGGTTGCGTCCCCAACCTTCCGGAAGGTGATCCCAATCACCGTGGGTGTTATCTGGGAGACGCTCATGGGTATCTCATCCACACCAGGGATCCAGATCATGAAATACTGCCCGGGTGTTACTTTCCCGGGTGATCGGAAGGTAATTGTTTTAATGTTTGGCGCTTCAATCTTGCTGGTGAGAATCGTGGTGATGACGGGTCGGTTCATTGGAACGACGCTCCGATTATTTCAGTGATTGTTGTATACTTATTTTTTTTCATCCAGGTTCTTATCTCCTGACAGATGAGGTGAAACACCTCAGGACCACGGTAGTACACCGCTGATCCGATTTGAACCGCGGATGCACCAGCCATGAGATATTCAATAGCATCCAGACCGGTGGTGATGCCACCGACTCCAATGATGGGGATGTCGACCGTCTGTGCAATGTCATAGACACAGCGTATCCCAATGGGTTTGATTGCCTTCCCGGAGTACCCCCCGGTTTTATTTGCTAATATCGGACGCTTGGTTTGTAGGTCGATTGCCATTGCTTTAACGGTGTTTATCGCGACAATTCCATTTGCTCCTGCGTCCTCAATGGTTTGGACTATTTCACTTAGGTTCATGATGTTTGGGGATACTTTGACAAAGACAGGGAGGGTGATATGATTTTTTACGTTTCTAATTATGTCATGTAATAAGACCGGGTCGCTGCCGACTTCAAGCCCGTAGTGTTTCGCATGCGGGCAACTGACGTTGAGTTCTACCGCAGAGACACCATAGTGCTGCATCTTTTGAGCTAGGAGGGTGAACTCTGGTGCATCGGCTGCGTAGATGCTTCCGATGAGTGGTACTTTTGTGGTTTTTATTTTTTTGATCTCCTCACCATATTGATCTATCCCGGGGTTGGGCAGACCCATCGCGTTGAGGAGCCCATGGTCAAGTTCAATGACCGTGGGATTTGCGTATCCTTCCCGTGGGTGCGTCCCGATGGATTTGGTGACGATGGCGCCTGCTCCGCTATCGATCATCCGGTGCATGCTTCCCGCGTCTTCATCCATGATGCCTGAGGCTAGCATAGTTGGGTTCTGCAGGGAAAGTGAGCCGATTGTTGTACGGATGTCTACCACATGACCACCATATCAGGAAATATTTGGGGTGTATAAAGTCATTTTCAAAGATTTTTGGTTTGTTTGTGATGGTAAACAACTGATGTTAACAATCGTTAATTATATAAACTGACAATATATATCATATATGTATGCACCGAACACCCTGTGAATACATGATGTGGAACGGCATCCCCGCAATCAGAAAAGAACTCGCAGAAGTACTCATCAAAGAGTTCGGACTTAGCCAACGAGAAGCAGCAGAAAAACTCGGGTTAACTCCAGCAGCCATCTGCCAGTACCTCTCCAAAAAAAGAGCAAAGTCCGATACCTTCGACAAAACAATCATCCAAGAGATTAGCATTTCTGCGCAGCGCATCATGAAAAACGACGGGACAGACGCTATCATTGAGACCTGCCGTATCTGTCAACTGGTCCAGAAGAAACAGATAGTGCCTATCGATCTTTGATACAACTTTTGAAGATGAACATTTTTTTTTATAACAACAATAAAATTACTCGATATCATCTGTCTGATGAATCAGGATAAAGTTTTCATGGTTTTTTTCCACATGCTCAAAGATAAGTTCGTATTTTCCCCCTTGATGAATAATAAAACTGTGTCCCGACTCATGCAAGGTCCAGTGTGAATCCACACAAAGCCCTTCTCGAAATCGGAACGACTCTTCAGGAAACCAGAGGACCCGGGTACTCCCGCCTTGCACCTTATAAAAAATCGCTGCACCATGCCCCAAGAGTTCAGAGGTGAACCATCCCTGGTTGGTGGGATCGGGATTCCCACCAAAACTCAGAAACACCACTGATGCTGGTACAGTGAACTGCTGCACTCGTTTCGCTCCTTCGGCCGCCAACGGGTCATCGACGTCACGGGTGGCACCACTCTGAACCATTGTTCGAAGAGACGCCTCAAGCTGGCGGCATTGGTACTCAATCTGCTGCTCCGCAAGAAACGTGCGCATCCAACCAGATGCACCACAGAGGATACTGACGATTGCTGCGATGAGAGCAAGACTCATGATCAAACGGACTGGCAGATGATCAACAGCGGTGTTCCGTCGGATGCTTCCCATCCTTTCACCAGTCCATAGAAGGTCCATCAGAGAGGAGCACTGGCTCAGCACCCCCATGCCAACTGACGCGGGGACGCAGCTGCACGATATGGACGGATTCCGAGGTATCATCAACCAGCAATGCGACTCCTTTCTCAGAGCCAATCTTCTTGAGGGATTCCTGAATGTCCCCATGAAGGTAGATGGGGCGGATGCGACTTAACGCATCGATATCCTCTTGGGCAGTCAACCGATGGCACAGAAAAAGATCACAATGGGATAGCACCTCAGGTTCTATCGCACTGGGTCGTTGTGTCGCCAGCAACAGCGACAGACCCGGCTGACGTCCCTGACGCATCCATTCCTCGATAAGGACTGCTTTGCTTAACGTTGCTTTATCCGCGGGGAGGAACACCTGTGCTTCATCCACAGCAAGCCAGACCAGGGGGATGCCGTCCTCATCAATATGAAACCCCATTTTTTTCTGCTCAGAGATCCTGCGTGATTTCACCCGTTCTTCAAACACCTTCTGACTGAACACCGCGACGACGACATCCTTCAGAAGCAGACTGGAGAGAGGACTTAAATCCAGGACCGTGACCATCCCTGGTCTGACGATCTCCGCAATCGATAAACCCTCCTTGTCAAACACACCCCAGGATTCAGCCATGAAAAAAAAGTTCTGCACCGCGGTTTTCACCACTGGCTCGGTCTGCCTATCCTGCTGAACCTCCGACAGAATATCCTGCAGGGAGAATCGTTTCCCGGTGGACCGTAACTGTAGGATAATCTTGGTAAGCACCACACCAACAGGGTCTGTCAGTCTCACATTGAACAATTGACACCAATGCAGGGGAGAAAGCTCTGCGACACACAATGAGAACGGCTCACCCTCTATGTTTGAAGGAGAAGAACCCTTGGTCGTATGACCAGGGATTAAAAGACGGATGGGAAACCCAGAGGGTTTCCGACCCCACGGGTCTAGGTTCCCGGGAACATCCTTGCTAGGATACCGGGTGGACCAAAAAATCCCTAGCGTATCAAGAACCACCACCGCAAGCTGCTTACGTATCGCTTCATCCAGTGAGGCGATCTCCTCCAGAAACACCCCGATACTGTACGATTTCCCGTACCCACGTTTCCCGCAGATGAACACCATATGAGGCCGTGTCACATCAAGAAACACGGAGGCTCCAAGCGATCCATCAAGGGCGTAGTACCGACCGATAGTAAGCACTCCACCCCCGGTTTTTTCTCGCCGTCCCAGGACGTACGACCGCTCAGAAAACGATTTCCCACGTACTGATTCTTTCATATTCTACCTCCCGACTTTCCATTTTTGTAAAACAGAAATTATATATCCAACTAAATATTATATACTTTTTGCCAGAGACCGTATTTTGAAAACCAAAAAAAACTCTGGATAAAAAAAATTCATCATAAAAAAAAGTCTGGGGGAAACAACATGGATACTACAAGATGTCCATACGACATTAAAAGAAAAACAGAAAGCAAGACACTTACCATCAACTGCCGGATGTGCTTGACAGGTAACTCAACGTTTTCCGATGAAACCTGCCGGTCAAACATCATTGAAATCCTCCGAAACGAACACGGGGTAGACCGTCTCATCCTGAACCATGGTATCGTCAAGGTCTACACCGGTGATGATATCCGCCTTATCACCGATATCACCA
>JALOTN010000034.1 GCA_025457885.1 Thermoplasmatota archaeon
TCATAACCACTAGATCATACCCGCGGTGATTTTTTCGTCAGGATTCTCCTGTTTTTGTGAAACCATGAAATAACCATGGGGTTAAAAGGATTATTCATGCCCACCACTCATAAAGTGAAATTTCAACACCTTGTTGAACTCTCTTATAAAAGATACATTACCTTTCCTTGTACATTAGCCTGCATCATAGGAAAAAATAATGATTTTTTATTATTAACTTTATATGAGATTGAACACCTGATTTGGAGAATATACTTTAATAGCAAAAATTGAAACAGAAGATAATGAACACATCGGAAACATTATAATAAATAAGATTAGGACAGTAGACGGCATAGTCGATACGAAGACATCAACACGAATAAAGCTCCATTGAAACCATATAGGGAGTAATGTTCTCCAGGTATATTATTAAGGGGTAAAAAGATATGAATTGTAAGTTTGAGTGAGAAAAAATTATGACCGAAGAAGCAAAAAAAACAGGAACTACAAAAAGTAGACGCGATGATGAAAACGTAATCTATATCGGACACAAACCTCCAATGAGCTATGTGCTTGCGGTAGTTACTCAATTTAACATAGGCAGTTCTGATGAGGTAGTTATTAAAGCGAGAGGCAGAGCGATTAGTACAGCAGTCGATACAGCAGAAATTGTAAGAAACAGGTTTGTCACAGATGCAGTAATAAAAGAGATAAAAATTGGGACCGAAAGCATCACCAACGAAGAAGGTAGAACCTCAAATGTCTCTTCAATCGAGATCTGGTTAACCAAGGAGAAGAAAAAATAAGCTGAACAGGTTACTTCACAGGGTGAGGTCGATATTGAGTTTTTGTGTGAGTTCTTTATAGCGATTTCGAATAGTTACTTCTGTGACACCTGCGACCTCTGCCACCTCACGTTGTGTCCTCCGTTCACCACAAAGAACCGATGCAATATAAATAGATGCTGCTGCCATACCCGTCGGCCCACGTCCACTTGTCAGTTCCTCTGCTGCTGCATCGTGCAATATCCTCATTGTTTTCAACCGCACCTCACCACTCAATTTCAGTTCACTACAAAACCTTGAAATATAATCCTCCGGTGAAGTCGGTAACAATTTTAATCCTAATTCATGAGAGACAAATCGATAGGTTCTTCCAATCTCTTTCCTCGATATCTGTGCCACATTACTTATTTCATCAAGCGTCCTTGGCACATGGCACTGCCGACAGGCTGCATATATAGAGGCAGCAGTCACACCAGGGATGCTTCGTCCTCGTACCAGGTTCTTCAATGCTGCTTTACGATAGATCATTGCAGCGGTTTCTCGTACACTTCTTGGAAGCTCCATCCCGGAAGAAATCCTGTCGATTCCTGAAAGCGCAACCGCTAAATTTCTTTCGGTTGCGTCACTGATGCGAACACGTCGTTGCCATTTCCGCAGACGATATAACTGCGCCCGATTTTTCGTCGGAATAGATTTCCCATATGCATCTCTATTTGTCCAACCTATGGTCGTACTCAATCCTTTATCATGGATAGTGTAAGTCATTGGAGATCCAGTTCGAGAGCGTTTCTCCCGTTGTTCGTTGTCAAATGCTCGCCATTCAGGACCGTGATCAATCATATTCTCATCAAGGATGAATCCGCAATTTTTACAGACCAATTCTGCCCTAGAATAATCTTTACTGAGATGATTACTCCCGCACTCTGGACAAACAGTAATCTCTTCTATTATCGGTTTTCCTTTTTTCACCAAAACAATCCCTAATCTGCTCTACCCTATCAGTTGTTCTATTTAAATACTCGCACACACCGTTTTTTAAGTGTCTTCTTACGTAAAAAATACGTCTTTCTTGGACAGATTGATTTTCCTCCTGTTAATTTAGAGTACATGGCAACAGTATTTCTAATCAGGAAATCTGACTCACAGAAAATCCTTTGATATGGTATCTACTACTGATAATACGTCTTCAAAGTTACTTTGACCTACACATACTATTTTACAAGGACCAGATACCAACATTGTTACCCTTAGCCCTTTTCTTATCGATGGTTGGTCTTATAAAAGAGAAAAATATTATCTGTTTTGAAATTGGAGACGGCGAAATGCATGAAACAAAAAAATGTGTATATGTTGGATAATGATGACGGGAAAGCCATCGAGTTATTCGTCAGGTTAGGGATGCCGAAAAATCTTGCTAAAACATTGTTATACATTTCACAATTTGATGAATGCAAATGTGCTGATGTCGAACAAGGGACCGATATGCGGCAACCTGAAGTAAGTGTCGCGATGCAGGAACTACGCAGAAGAGGATGGGTAAAAAAGCGGGATCTTAAAAAAGAGGGAAAAGGAAGGCCTGTTCACATCTATAGAACTTCGACGGATTTATCTGAAATATTGAAAATCTTCGAGCAAGAAAAATTAAAAGAAGTTGAAAATGTGAAAAATGATATTTCTTCACTAAAAAATATTATCCAAAATAGATAATAGTTGCTCATAATCCTTTTTCATGTTTTTTTACAAAAAAATCGTACTCACTTATTGTATAGGGTTGGTCAGGCGAGATGTTGCTTGAGCTTTTTACGAAATCTCCCTCTGAAATAAGAACCCTGTCCAAATGATATGCACCATCACATTCGTACTTCCATCTCTCTAGTGAAAGAACCGTGTGTGGATTTTTTTTATAAAAAACGTTAAGATTAACAACACCAAAGAAACAATCAACAGATAAAAACTCATCCCTGGGCCCCATGAGCAGGGAACCGCGGTCTGCGCCGATTGACCCGGGATAGTGATTTCCAGGCTGCCACTCCCCATAAAACTACCCACACCCACCTGTGTCAATTGACTTAACGCGTAATAAAACACAACTAGAGTGAGGAGGATTACTACGACACTCACAACTGAGATAACTATGGTGATTCTTCGTAGTTTCCTCTCTGTGAGAAGACTGAAAAAAACCAACAGACATGCGACGCCCACCAAGATGGACAGTAATCCGAGCACCATTGTAACCTCCGCTGGGACTGCGCTGATTTCCCCCCCTGTGACATTCGATGATTTTGTTAGAGAGATCAATTTCGGGGGAATCACCATAGTATTGGTGGTAGTTGAGAGAGACCCGGTTTCACCGCTTAACGCCCACCAGGGAGAAACCAGTGCGATTATGAGAAGACCAATTGAGATCAATTTCATACCAGCAGACATCTTTCGTTTCCAGATAAGATACCCTAGCGAACCAATAATAAGAGCAAGACCAAGGTAGAGAACCACTGAATGAAGGAAGGAGCCTTGTGAGGTGAGAAGATCAATTTTTTTATCACCACGCACCTGAATCTGTTGCTGGGCGATCTTCTCCTCGTTCGCATGAACACGGATCTCATAATCTCCTGGAGGAACTATGATCATCGCAGTCCCGTTCTGCTGGATTGAGGTGGACGAGTCCTTTCCATTCCTCTGAAGCGTCACCTCCCCAGTTGATAAAGGATCCGCATAGGAGTTAAAGATTGATAGGTCCAAGGAGAACTCTGCAGGGAACATCACAGATAGTGTCATCGTCTCTTTCAGGTTCATCTCTTGTTCTAGTCGAAATGATTTGTAACTCAGACTCAGCTGATAGGTCGCCGGCAGCAGGTTGCTGAACTGGTAGATACCCGGGTTACCAGGTTGAGCACGAATGCTGGTCGCAGACGTCATCTGATCACTGATAAGTGTCGGGTTCACCTCGACTGCCGGGGTAAAACCCCAGGTGTCAGTCACCGTCAAAGAAAGACCATACCGTTCAAGAGAAAATGATTTCTTCAGGTCAAAGAACCGACGAATGCTATTCAACCGTATCTGATCTTCCCCGATCAAAAATCCTTGATAATACAACTTCAATTGATAGGGTTTCAGGGTATAACAAGGTGCGAACAGATGTGCAGTTCCTTCAGAGTCGGTGACTGCCTCTGCGATCGTCGTACTGTCGAGTTCCAGGATACATTGGGCGGCCTCCACTCCATTCTCATCCTGATCCGTCACCGATACAGCAACCTCGCCCTGTGGTCGACACCGGATCCGAATCAACGTGTTCGTTGTCAGATTCACCAACCCAAAACCAATGTACTGACGCTCCTTGGCGAACCGCGGGTTCTCTCGATAGATCTTCACAAGATACTCCCCGGGATCAAGGTTCGGGAACCGGATTTTCTTAAACAAGGTAAGATTCTTCCAATCGAAAATCCCAAGGACCATCTGAAGCTTCTGTCGAAGGTTCTTCCCAGTCATGTTTAGTGATATCGAACCAAGAGAAAGCCGACCAACCGTTCCTGAGGAGCGAAAACTGTTGTGCTGATACAATTCCGCGTAGATGTAGGAGATGTTTCTGCCCAGTGCTGCTGAGAACAAAGATCCCAATGGGACCGATCGAGCGAAATGAGCATACACCGTCAACGTATAACGCTCCTTCTGTTCCTCACCTTGTGTAACGTTCCCTCTGAAAACTGGGACATTACGAATATGGTTTTGAAAAATCGTTGATTCTCCGTCGATTCTAGATACTCCACCCGTCTCAATCGTTATAAACTCAACTTGAAATTGATAGATCTTTCCTATCTGTAGGGTTGTCTGATGATTTCCGTTCTCATAGGCATTGCGAGTGAGATATAAATTCCCCGTATCCGCTTCTAGACCTGGTAATTTGATGTTCTGTTTGGCATAGACCTTGATTTGAACACCATCATCAGGTCCTTCTGTGATTCCCGTATTTGAATCAAGGATCATCCCATGGACCTTCCCTAGTGAGGTGTCCACAAGACAAACCCATCCTTTTAAACCAAGTTCAATGTCATCCTCGGTGGATAATACCAGTTCACGCTCAGTGCTTTCTGGGTTCTGTGGAACCGAATATTCCTGGATGGTATTCTCTGCAGTATATACAAAGACTGTTGGTAGCATATCCCCTACATTCATCTTCTCAATAGATGCACTGCGGGCTTTTATCGAGGTGATTGCAGCAAAAGCCCCATCTAATGTTGAGGGATCATCAATAGAGATTTCTGAGAGAACCTCATGATGAGCATCAATGAAGAGTCTTTTCGCGTTCGTCGGACTATAGTAATAAGTATAAATATTGTCAGAGTGAAGGTCACCGCGAGGACTGGTGCATTCAAGCCGCACCCTTGTCATGAGATTGCCGGTCACCAACACTGTTTTTGTAATCTCCGTTGACCAGGAGGTACCCACGTACTCGATATCCCCGGTGACACCATAGCGGAAATCAAAAGCTCCCAACTGATCAAGATTGAAGGTCTCCACCGCTGTGGAATTTGGTTTGAACTTAATAGCACATAACGCGATGGGGTTCCCTAGCAGTTGTCCTTTCTGAATCACTGCGTAGATAACAAACCCATCCTGTCTGATACCATAGTAATCAAAATCTATCTTTTGACCGGGGATTGGTTCATAAAAATAATGGGTGTCCTCAACAGTCACATGCGAAGGATAGCCTGTCAGCTCTGTTTCCTTTGAATCGTAAAGGACATAGTATTTTTCTTTCCCGGTCGCTTCTCCTGGGATGAGAAACACGATGCTGCAGGCAGCAAAATGGGACTCATCAGAATGTTCGATGTCATACACCTGGGATTCGATCTCCTGCAGACCTGATCCGTCATCGAAACCAACCCGTACCGAATGGATCGTCTCATTCATCCCCCAACAGATGTTCTCAAATTCAATCCTCAGGTCGATCGGCTGGTATTTTGCGGTTTCATTGCTGGTATCAAAAGGAATTAAAAGTTCTTGTTTGTATGCTAAGGTATCGATAGCAGTATCGAGATACTCCGATGCTGATATGGTGGGGAGGAAAACCGAACAGAGGAGGAATACCAGAACAGGTATTCGAAGCACTTTCAACGAAGGTTTCGACACCATAGTGACATAATAGTATTAACCTCTATTTATATAAATATTCTTTTTAAACAAATAAGGAGAAAAACACTTCATTTACTATAGAAAATAAGAATAAAAACAAAAAGAACGGATAATCGAAACAGATGGAAGAGGACATCAAGGAGTAATGACCGTATCTGATTTCATCAAAATCGAGACGACCTCCGTCATGTCCACAATTCGACCAATAACCATGTTCTTTTCAATTTCATAATACCCAATACAGGTCTGACAAGCCACGATATCTACCCCTGCTTTTGACAAACCGGTCAATGCATCCATCACCGATGATTTATCAGTCAAGAGATGCACCGCAGAGTTATAGAAAATAATAGTGTCCGGTTTCTTATTTGATGCCCAAAGTTTCCGGAGGAATCCTGAAATCATAGTTTTTCCTAACTCATCACTTCCTCTGCCAAGTGATTCACTATTTAAAATAACGGTCGTTCTTGTCATAGTCCTACCTCAAGATATTTTCGTAACAAAAAAGGAGAACTTAAACCTTCTGTGAGCCCAAAAACTTTTAGTCCCCACCCTTCATATCCTTCAGAACACGCTATGAAAAAAACAACATTCACAGTAAATATCCTTGTCCTCTCCCTCGGAATCCTTTCTTTGTTGCCCCCTATTACGACAGCTGCGGACATCATGACGCAGAGTCTCTATGTGGGTGGAACTGGCATTGGGAATTACACCCATATTCAAGCAGCATTGGACAATGCGACCAGTGGTGATACGATTTATGTCTCCCCCGGAACCTATCTAGAGACCCTCAGAATCAGTACCCCAGTCCATCTCATTGGAGCTGATATACACAGCACCATCATTAATGGACAGACAAACGACTTCGTCGTCATCTTAGAAGCCGGTAATACGACGCTCTCTGGTTTTACCATTACTCAGAGTAAAATGAAATTCCCCTTTGCGGGTGTCTATGTTACCTCGAATCACAATATCATCTCCGACAACATCCTGACCGATAATTTCTATGGGATACAACTTGGGTATGCTGCGCACCATAACATCATCAGTAACAACACCATTCAACACAACCATCGCTGCGGGGTGTACTTTAATCATGCATCCTTCAACACCCTCCAAGGGAATCTTGTGGATGATCACCCTGTCAACGGATTTGGATTGTTTGAATTTTCAAATAACAATATTATTACGGATAATACATTTTCTGATAACCGAAACACCGGGGTGAACATCCGAGAATCCTCTGATACAATTGTGAGAAACAACACCTTCGTCCAAGGTCAAATCGCTTTTCATAAACCCCCGCCGGAGTACCATACAATCGCAGACAACAATCAGTTTACCGATAACGTCGTCTCAACAGAAGAAGAACGAGATGCATTTGTTCTTACCGTGGTCATCTTCGATTTCTCCGTGTTGCTTGTATATCTTCTGTTTCGGAAAATATCGAAATAATCAAACCCCATCGTTTTTTCTTTTTGATTAGAAGCTTCTTTTGTAAAAAAATAATGCCCCGCCTAGGATGAAGGTTGAGAGCACAAGTAAGATAAGGACGTACACAAGAGTATAGGCGATATACCGGTCTATGAGTAGAATGAACAAGGAATATCCGATGAGAAAGCCCATACCAACGAATCCGAACAGACGTGCTGATGATTTTTTTTGCAGTAGCATCCTGCATGCGATAATCAGCAACACTCCTGAGAGAAACAAGGCGAATGCTAACACAAACGAGTTGATGACATATCTCATTGAGTAACTCCAGATTACTCCTTGATAGGCGGTGTTGAGTGCCACCATTGAGGCGAAAATCGATACACTGCCGATGGCGAGATACAGGGAATATTGTAACACGATTTTTTTCTCAGCGAAGAATCCTCCTTCCTTATTTTGCTCCTGTGTCTTCTTCATCATCATTCTCCCTGCAAATCTGATGGGATTGTATATAGGTCATGGTGTTTGAGGATATAAATGATGTATTTCTTGACCTCTTAATCAGGGTTTTTAAGTCTGAGGCGGTGTCGATGTCATTCCAGACGGGTAAGAGTCCCATGGAACGGTTTTCTTGTTGTATTTTCACTACCGTCTTTTGGAGAACCGTTGGGGTGCTCCAGGGGATATCATCGAATACCGTTGGAGTGAAGGAAGTTGTTTGACATCCGATGAGATAGTACCCGCCATCCACGGTTGGTCCGAGAACCATATCCTTTGTTTGTAATATTTTAAGTGCTTCAGTGAGGTAATCCTCTGGGAGGTCTGGGCTATCGCTTCCAAGAAGTATGGCTTTCTGGTATCCTTTTTGGAAGACGGTGATAAAACAATTTTTCATGCGTTCTCCTAAATCTTGTCCCATCTGAGGCAGAAACTGATGGGCTGAT
The DNA here is from genome assembly GCA_025457885.1 of Thermoplasmatota archaeon. Taxonomy (GTDB): domain Archaea; phylum Thermoplasmatota; class E2; order DHVEG-1; family DHVEG-1; genus SM1-50. The sequence continues at coordinate 8,276 of JALOTN010000034.1, forward strand.
CCAAGCCAATCCTGGAATTTTAGTTTTTCCTCTGCTGGAAATATGCAGATGAAGAATGGGATATCGGTCTTTTTGATCATTTCTAGGGTATCTTGGACGAAACATCGGTACAGGTCGAGAACGTTTTCCTCGTTCAAGTCCTTGCAGAGTCTGAGTTTCACTAACCCTTTTTTCGGGTATTTTACGAAAAGAAGAAGGCAGGTGTCCTGTGATGGTGTCATCCTTGTTCCTCTGTTTTTTTTCTCGCATCAAGTGATTCTTCAAACAGGGAGAGGATATCGATGATAGCGACATTTGTGTTTCTTTTTTTGAGTTCCTCATAGCAGGTCAGGCAGGTACATGCCAGTGTTGGTGCCCTGTTTTGAACTGATGTTAAGTACTCTGTTTGACGCCTGATGTTGTTCTTGTCGCTGCCATGGTTCCATTGAAAACAACAACTGGAAGAAAACCCCTTGGAGGAATCAACAGGTTGTGCAAAAAGCTCAACCGATTCACGGGCGGCTTTCCCTTGTGGTGATTGAGCTGAGAACCGACAGGAGTCATGGATGAGAATCTTCCCATGGTTTTTTCCTATGGTGAAGAGATGCTGATAGCGGAGAACGTATTGTACAACACTGAGGATTTCGACATCCATATGATAGGTTTTTTTTATCTGTTCGATTGCTTCGAAACATTCTGCACATGCGGTTATGATTATGGTCGGGTTACAGGCGTGTATTTTCTGATAGAGCAGGTGTCGGCACTGGTCCGCTTGATCAAATTCACCCTGCAGCAAATGCGGTGCTCCACAGCAGAAGGTCACTCCACCGAGGATCGTGTAGGAGCAGCCGATGTGGTCAAGCAGGCGGAGTGTCTGACGTACCGTTTTGGTGGAATAGATATAGCACCCCGGGTAGAAGAGCACCTCAGCATTCATCCTTGGGGGAGTCTCCATGATACGTGCGAGATCTTTGTTCATGAGTTTTTTAGATCTGATGAAGAGACGCTGGATGATTCTGTTGAACCCTGGTTTTTTTGGTCCTTTCACTAGAAGGTAGCGGCGGTATCCCCAAGGTTTTTTGTCTTTGAGTTTCTGTTTGAGGAGAAGCATCATCTCGTCTCGATGGATGTCTTTTGGGCAGACCGGGACGCATTTTCCGCATTGCATGCAGTGAAACGTGAATCGTCTGATGTCCGGAGGAATCGGATGTCCATTTTTGGTGGCATCATTGAGTTGCTGTATGGAGAAGGCATCCTTTGTGGCTGGACAGGCCTCCATGCATTTGTTACATGCAATACATCGACTGAGATACTCTGACACCTTGCGTTGTATGAGTGTCTGTGTGGGGGTAGTTCCGTCGTCTACTTCGATTTCTTTATTCATGGGGTTGTCAAACCATTTTTTTTCTAGAAATTATTGATTTTTATTTGGTTTCGTGCTCTTCGTTGTTTCGTCTTGTTTCATTGAATCTTCGCCGGGAGTACCAGACGATTAACGCAAGGGCGATGATGGTGATGACCAAGACACCCACCAGCTCTAAGGGGATACGTCCTTGGGTCAGACCCTGGGTGAGGGCATCGGTGCCGACAACGACAATGATAGTCCCTGGCAGCATGCAAAGCCAGGACCAGAACACATAGGTCCGGAAGGAGACTTTTGTCAAACCAAACCCGTAATTAAGCAACGTGAAAGGAAAAAGCGGGATAAGTCTAGTTAAACCTACGATCATCATTCCTTGTTCCTCGGTCAGCTCATCGAGTCGTTTCATGGTCTTGTTCTTTGAAAGCCAACGGGCGACGGAATCTCGGGCGAAGTACCGGGCGATGAGGAAGCAGATGCTTGCACCAATGGTGGAGGACACACTGATGATGATGACGCCGACGAGGGAGCCGAACAAGCCTCCTGCGATAACCCCGAAGATGGTTCCAGGGATGGTCGCGATAACCGATCCGAGGTAGATGAAGAAGAACACGACTGGTCCCCAGATTCCCTGTGTTTGTATCCAGTGTTGGAGTTTCTGGATGTCCTGCCCAAATCCATAGAGATTCATGACAACAAAAAGGATGATGATGATTGTGACAAGAACAATGGGTTTCCACCAGTCTTTCGACTGTGTCCTGGTTTGGTTTTTTTCGTTTATATCTAAGGTTTGTTCCTTTGTGTTAGACAAGAGCGCCTCCGCAGGAGGACCCATGGCCCGCGGTGCAGCCGAAGCAATGCTCCGCGGTCGTTATCTTACGTTTGGAAAGTACTGCATGATCAAATTGCGTTATTTTCTGCGGTACTTCTGGGGTTACAGGGAGTTTGGCGGCAAGGTTAAAATCACAATCATACAGGGTACCATCCCATCCAATGTTGATCTGATGACGGCACATTAAGGAATGGAGTGTCTCTGGGTTAAACGATCCTTTGAGCAGATCCATGTACTCCTTCTTTTTGCCTTTCAGGACGTTAAGAAATCGACCCAAAGGCATGTTTGTCAGGGTGATTAAGCGGGTGAATTGGATGTTGTACTGCTCGGCAAGATATTTCCGGTAGTCTTTCTCAAGGGTTTGTTGCTCAGGTGGCAGTACCGGTTCAAGGGGGTTAAATACCAGGGTGAGTGGGAGCTGTACGGTCGTCCCGTATCCGATGTTGTTAAGATGTTGGAGTGCCTCAATGCTTTTTTCAAACACTCCAGTCCCTCGTTGCAGGCGAACCTCCTCCTCGAGGTAGCAGGGGAGTGATGCGACCAGTTCAATACCTAGCTCTTTATAGAGACTCATGAAATGCTTATACTGCGTGTCTAACAAGATGGTCAGATTCGTCCGCAACTGGATCCGATGACCTTGTTTTTTTAATGCTCTGAGGAACTGTTCAAGATGAGGATGCATCTCTGGTGCTCCCCCCGTAAGATCGATAAAGGCCGAGGGGAGATTCTCCGTCACCGCGAGGATCGCCTGCATCGTCTGCCAGCTCATCTGCTCCTTCCGGTTTGGTGAGGCGTCCACATGACAATGTTCGCAGGTTTGATTGCAGATTAAACCAAGATTGATTTGAATGGTGCTTAGGTCAAGACATTGTAATCCATTGTGGGTGACATCAGTGACACGTCGTTCAAATTCATTTGTTTCTTTTGGCATTTTACTCCCTAGTCTGTTGATTTTTGTGTTTGGAATTCAATACCCCTTTTTATCAATTTTTATGAAAAAATGATGATTCTTATCTATTTTTTATATATCATTCAGTATGCGAGGGATAATATTTCGCGAGTTTTTCAGCGGACATCCCACACCAATACAAAAAAATAATCAAAAGATCCCGTACCGTCGTATAAAGAAATCCTTCTTTCCTCCATCGTCGATCTGAGGTCATGACACGGGTGGAAAGAATGAATATTCTCCCACCCTTTTTTCTAACCCGACGCATTAATTCTACATCTTCCATGAGCGGGAGGTTGCTGAATCCTCCTAGATTTTTAAAAAAAGATGTTCGCAGGAATATAACCTGATCCCCGTACGGTGCTCGAGTGAATCGGGATCGAAGCGTGGAACCATGTGCTATGAGAGTAAGTATTGGGTTTTTGGATCGAATCCCTAAGGAAAATGCGCCTCCGACAAACCGTTGGTCTGCCAATGTCGTCCGAATCAATGAAAGAGCATCAGGTGGAAGAAACGTGTCTGCATGAAGAAAAACTAGAATTCCCCCGGTCGCATGGGCGGCTCCTTCGTTCATCTGCCGACCTCGCCCCTGAGGACTTGCGTATTTCATTACGTTATCTCGAGAAATCACCTGGATGGTGTCCTGAGTTGGGCTTCCATCAACTATGATGATCTCAAAGGGATCATCGCTCTTCAGAAACTCCAGTGAATCAAGAAGTGTGTTGATACTCTTTGATTCATGCAGTACGGGAATGATAATCGAAAACCTGCAGGGCTCAGACACAAATGTTCCCTTAGACCGACTCAAGGATCTTCAGCAGGTACCGGTAGAATTTCTCAACCGTGCTGATATGCAGCTGCTCCTCTGGTGAATGCGGGTTTTTCAAGGTCGGTCCGATGGAGACCATATCCATACCTGGGAATTTCTCCCCGATGATCCCACATTCTAATCCAGCGTGGATCGCCTCGATCTTTGGCTCAGCTTTGAACATATCCTTGAATGTCTTCTTTGAGAGAGCAAGGATCTTTGACTGCAGATCTGGTTTCCAGCCTGGATATGGTGTCCCTTCTGTGACTTTTGCACCTGCGAGAACCGCGATTGCTCTGATACGGTCCCGCATATCCTGTAATGCGGATTTCATTGGAGACCGAGAGCTCATCCCAATCACGATGGTGTTTTCTTTTACCGCGATGGTCGCAAGGTTCGTTGAGGTGTTCACCAGCGTCTTGATATCATAGTTCATCTGATGCACCCCGTGGGGTAATCCATGGATGAGGTTGAGCAGTTTCTCCAGTGAAGCTTTCTCCATGGCATTCTTTGATGCTTCTGCAGATGAGACGTCGATCTTCAGGTTCGGATCGATTGGTTTTATCTCGTCGTAGATATCCTTTTCCTCTGCTTTGATAGCCGCGATAAACCCAGTCTTGTCTTTCTTTGCGATGATGACTTTCGCATAAGCCTCCCGTGGGATGGCGTTATGTTTATCCCCACCTTTGATGTCAAAGACAGAGAACTCCACGGTCCTGGACGCTTTCCAGAGCACCCGAGCAAGAATCTTGATTGCGTTACCTCGTTGCTCATGGATATCGACCCCCGAGTGACCTCCACGAAGACCAGAGACCTTCACCAGGAGTGGCTCGTCTCCTTTCGCAGGCTGCATCTTAATGGGAAGCTCAATGGAGGAATCTCCTCCACCAGCACACCCGACGGTGATCACCCCGAAATCCTCACTATCCAGGTTCAACATGATCTTCCCGGTTAGCATATCGGATTTCATGGCAAACGCACCTGTCAGCCCCGTCTCTTCATCTATGGTGTAGAGCGCCTCGATGGATCCATGCATTACCTTTGGGTCCTCTAAAAGAGCTAAACTGATGGCAAGGCCAATTCCGTTGTCAGCGCCAAGGGTCGTCCCCTGAGCGGTCAACAGATCCCCGGTGATCTTCAACTGGATCGGATCCTTCGTAAAATCAAAGGTCACATCGCTGTTCTTCTCACAGACCATATCCATATGACCTTGAAGGATGACCGTTGGTTTCTTCTCCATGCCTTTGGTTGCTGGTTTAAGGATGACGACGTTTCCAACATGATCCACCTTGGTCTTCAAACCCTGCTTCTTACCAAAATTCACAATGTAGTCCCGTATTTTTTCCTCATGTTTTGAGCATCGTGGTATTTTCCTGATCTCATCAAAATGTTTCCATACAAGCTTTGGTTCTAAATTCTCAATACTTGGCATAGTTTGCCTCCCGAAATATATGAACTGGTAATACCAAAAGACATAAAAAAGGTTCGCCATCAGAAACCAGAAAAAAAAACGATGATGTTTAGGAGGCGATGGGAAACGCGTCAGGGTCCTTTTTCAAATATGGAAGACCAGATCGATTGCTGACTTCCACGTGATACCCCTGGGGCAGGGTCGTTGTTGTCCCACTTTTTGGCAGATGCTTGCTGAAAAAATAAATGACCTGATTCCGTCCGTTCTTCAGACGTACCCGCTCTGTATATAAGGTGTAAGGTCCATAGGTGTATCCCTTTTCAGCTTCGACGGGTACTATTGCTGTGGTGATGTTCATAAAATAATTTTCTACTGATGATGTGAAGAGGTACAGTTCGCAGACCACAAATCCGACAAACAACAGGAACCCTATGTTCCTATCACCAACCATCCAGATGGAAAGAAGTGACCGGAGGAGTGCGTAACCAAGATACACCATCGCAACATACCGAGCGGAGTTTTTTCGCCTTAAAAAACCATAGGGGATGATTCCTAAGGACAACAATGAGAACAACACATCGAACCACACCAAGAGGTTCTCTTGAGAAAATGACAACAGAGCCGACAAGTCCCCCTGCATCAGAACACTACTGCTGAGAGAATAGAAAAAAAGGATATCCATGGCGACAATAAAGACAAGAACCGCGACAATCCCTAGAGGTGTTTCCTTCCGTTCGCTCATTCCATAAAATACATCCGTCAGAGAGACTTATATTTTTCGACGACTATCAAAGTCACGTAAAAACCAAAAAATACCTTTTCTGAGGAAGTCACGGTAAGAATTTATATAATCCTGCATCGTTTACCAACAACAACGGAGGCATACCCATATGGATTGGGGAATGAAAAATCGACTTTCCAGAATCATAAAACCAAAAGACGGACGCACGGTGATGCTCGCCGTGGACCATGGATACTTTATGGGACCAACCTCGGGGCTTGAACAACTCAACTGCATGGTGAACCCCTTGCTCCCTTACACTGATACATTGATGCTCACAAGAGGTGCCTTGCGAGATTACATCAACCCAACCATAGATGTTCCCATTGTCCTGCGTGTCTCTGGAGGGACCAGCATCATCGGCCCCCGACTCCTGCACGAGGGAACCGTCGTCTCTATCGAGGATGCAATCCGACTCAATGCATCAGGCGTCGCATACTCCATCCTTGTTGGCGCGGAGTTCGAACGAGACACTATCCTTGGGATGACTCAGTACATCGATGAGGCAGAACGATACGGCATACCCGTCCTTGCAGTCACCGCCGTAGGAAAAGACATGAAACGAGACGCTCGGTATATGAGCCTTGCTTCGCGCATCGCTGCCGAACTTGGTGCCCATATCGTGAAAACCTACTATGTCCCCGAGTTTGAGAAAGTCGTTGAATCCTGCCCAGTCCCTGTCGTCATCGCGGGTGGGAAGAAACAACCAGAGGAAGAAGCATTACAAATGGCGTATGATGCGATACAAGCCGGGGCTATCGGGGTGGACATGGGACGCAACATCTTCCAAAGCACCAATCCTGTCAACATGATCAAAGCAGTCAACGCCATCGTCCATAAGAACGCGACACCAAAGGAAGCATACCAAGTGTTCAAGGCAAAAAAGAAATAACACTCTCTGATTGTTTTTCTTATAAACACGATATCTTTAAATAAAACCTCTTATTACACCTATCCCTGAGGAGGCAAAACTATGGACCTAATGTTGATAATAGGAATCATCGTACTGCTGATTGTTGTAGGAATACTCCTATGGTTCTTCGGCTACTACAACCGCGTCATCAGATACGAAAACCGCATCGACAACGCATGGGCACAAATCGATGTGCAACTCAAACGACGAGCAGACCTCATCCCGAATCTCATGGAGACTGTCAAAGGATACATGAACCATGAGCGTCAGACCCTTGAGGCTGTCACCAAAGCCCGCTCCGCGGTGATGACTGCGAAAAACCCGCAGGAAAGCATCAACGCAGACAACATGCTGACTGGTGCATTGAAAACTTTATTTGCGGTTTCCGAAAGCTACCCTGACCTTAAAGCGAACCAGAACTTTCTGCAACTCCAGGATGAACTCACCCACACTGAGGAGAAAATCGCATACTCCCGACAACACTTCAACGACTCTGTCCTGCAGTTCAATAACCTCATCGAGACATTCCCCGGCAACATCTTCGCTGGCATGATGGGGAAGAAAGAACGACAAATGCTGCAGATCCCCGAAGCATCACGAGAAGTACCAAAAGTATCATTCTAAGTAAGACCCATCTGCGGAGAGTATGGCACAGCAATCAAGACTTATAGAGGACCATATACGGAAAAACAAGCTAGATACACTTGTTATCTGTCTTTTTATGGTCATTCTTCTTTTTTCTGTTATATTTGCAGTCGGGTATCTCCTTGGTGCTCCCCCTATACTCACCATGATGCTTGCGCTCCCACTCGCGGTCTTTTACATCCTGATAACCTATTCGTTTTCTGTGCAAAGCGTGATATCAGCATCAGGAGCCAGACCAGCCAATCCACAGAACCGGGAAGAAAAAATGCTTATCTACAAAGTCGAGGAAATGTCCCTAGCGGCAGGTTTACCAATGCCCAAGGTCTATGTACAAGACTCCCGTGACATCAATGCGTTTGCCACGGGACATAAACCAGAGGATTCCATCATCTGCGCCACCACGGGTGCTCTTCAGCAATTAAACTCGCAGGAGCTTGAGGGCGTCATCGGCCATGAGATGAGCCATATCCGAAACCGGGACATCCTGGTCATGACCGTCACCGTTGGAGTCATCGGAGCAATCGCGTTGATCGCTGAGATAGCATTACGTATGATGTTCTTCACAGGCGGACGAGGCAGTAGTGACCGAAAAGGAGGAGGAAACGCCATCGTTCTTGTTATCGCCATCATCTTCATCATCCTCGCACCTCTCTTCTCACGTCTCACCTATCTAGCAATTTCACGACGACGAGAATACCTTGCCGATGCTGATGGAGCATATCTCACACGAAACCCAGAAGGATTAGCAAAAGCACTTGAAAAAATCAAAGGAGACCTTCCAGACGATCCTAAAGGTTCAAAAACCGTTGCACCCCTCTACATCGCAAACCCTTTCAAACGAGCGTTACGTGACTCGATTTGGTCGACGCATCCCCCTCTTGATGAACGGATTCGTCGCCTTCGGTCGATGTAAAAAAATTTTTTGAGGCAACCAGGTTATTTCCCAAGGAAGGATTGCACAAATCCATCGATGGATTGCTCTCCCTGTCGGATTTTTCCTTTCTGCATTTGCAAGCCTAGGAAATCATCAGAAACCATCAAACCATTCTCTGTGAGATACTGTTGCATCATCTGACGTTGCTTTCCTTGAGGCTCTGGAAGCCCTCCACCGGTCATGAACAAAGCAGTCTTCTTACCTTTAACGTTTTTTGCTGAGGAAAAGAACGTTTTAATGAGAGGTGGACAAGATCCCGCCCAGGTTGGTGACCCAACAACCAACGAGGAATACTTCCCCAAATCCACATTCGTGTTTTTCACTGGGATCTCAATCTGTTTCATTGCGGCACGCCCTGCACTGAAAAACCCTGGGTTCTTCACTGCTTCAATCTCAATAAGATCAACTGTTTGATCCTTCTGTTTGAGTTTATCAGCTAGCAATTCAGCGATCATCCGGGTGTTTCCTGTTCTTGAATAATACACAATCCCAATTGACATATTCTTCCATCCTTCTGAGCGGTTATCCACCTAGAATCTGATGTTCCTATATAATTTTTCTTCATCCTAAAATAATTCCTTTTCAGTCAGAGATATTTCATAAGAAATGTTAAAGATTGATATACGAAAACTACATAAATAACAAATACATGGCAACGGAGAATCCATATGAAGAAAACCATCATCATCATCCTGCTTTCAATCCTCGCCATCACCGCTCTTTATCCAAGCGTCTGTGCAGCGGATGCTGGGGTACGGATCGATCAAGAACTGATAACCATCTCCCCGACAAACACAGGCTTGTTAGTTGAAAAAACCATTCAAGTAACCAATAGCGGCACAGAGAACGCCACCACCCTTCGTTTCTGGATTCAACAGGATATCCAGGATGCAGTGAAAATCACCGAGCTTCAGTCCGGCAAAGAACTTACCCCTGTTATCACTGGAAACATCAGAACCTGTAACCTCAGTGCATCAAATCTTTCTATGACCCCAGATTCGTCTCTTACGTTACAGATAACGTATCATCTTCCCAGCAATGCAGAGAATTTTATCCAAACACTCCTATATGATACTACGTTGTTATCCGTCACCTATGAAAACAAAGACCTCTTCCAAGGCGAACATCTCCTCTATGGGGCTGATGCAAACAACCAGATTCAGATCCTCCTGTATAAACCAACAGAGGCTCCCTTGAATATTACGATGATCATTATTATCTTCCTTTCAGTCATCATCGTGTTTGCTGTGCTCCTGCTTCTTTTGAAAAAACAACGTTCAAAGACCAAGAAAGCGGTTGCTGAATCAGAAGAAACCCTTACCACGAAGAAAACCTTGTTACTTTCTTTGTTAAAAGACCTTGAGAAACAATATCGGGCGAAATCTATCTCTGATGAGACCTATACAAAGATCAAAGATGAGTACAAACAGGATGCGGTTGAGGTCATGAAGAAACTCGATGACCTGAAAAAATAAAAGATCAGAAATCAAAGATACTTGGTTGTTTCACATCCGCGGGTTCTTTTTTCTCTTCTTCTTTTTTCGTCGGAGTTAGCGTTGTAACCTTGATTTCCTCTTGTTTCTCATTGGTTTTTTCTGCACATTGAAGGATGTCCTTCATCCGATGCACATGTTTTTCCCCTAGGAGAAATTTGACTTCCCCTTCGGAGAGGTCCAAAGAACGGATCATCCTGCAGGCAAATCGAGGATCATTTCGGAACAACACCTGGAAATGTGGAAGGATCGCCTCCTTTGCTTTCTGGTCAGAGACGTGATGAAGAGTGGCTATCTTTTTGGTTACTCCATCACGAATCAACCGAGTGGTCTGATTGCTTTTCATCTGCTTTAACCAGGTAGGAAACAGGTACTGGGTGTTTCCATAGCTATGGGTTTTTGAAACGGTCACCCCCCCGCTCATGAGATCACAGGCATACGACCAGAGGTCATAGGCTCGTGTTTTTTTGACTCTGCCGAAGAACACGTCTGCTTTGGACAATGCTTCATATCCTCGTACTAGGTCCTTTGTGTCAAGGTATTCTCTAGGGATGTTCTCAGATAACCACAGTAAAAATAACTCGGGTTCCACATCGCTATTCCGGAGACAGTCTCTGCTGTTCTGAAGGTTTTTTGTTTTAAACACCTCTCGTAGTGCATCGAACACCAGGTTTTCTCGATCACGGTACCCCAGTACATCGATATCTTCGATGTTGAGCTGTGTCCGGTTCACACAGAGGGATTGAAGGTCGTTGACCGCTGAGCGCACGTCTCCTTTGGAACGATCGACGATGGTCTTTAATGCGCGGATATCTGCCGTGATGTTCTCCTTTCGGCAGATGTCTTTAAGTAATTCAACGATTTGAGTGGGATTCACGGTATAGAATTGGATGACGTTGCAGAGATGTTTCAGTGGTTCTCCCCCGCCTTTCGTTAATTCATAAAAGTCATTGACGATGAGGATGATGGGTTGTTTAGTGATTCTGATGGTATCAATAATTGCTTTTTTCCCACCCCGGTCACCGAGGCTGCTGTCTCCTTCTGCCTTGTCCAGTTTTTCGTAGAGATTGTCTGCCTCATCAAGGATAATGAGTTTATGGCCACCTCTGCGAGAAGGCGTGAAACCTCCTGTTATGTCGAAGGTTTCGTTGACTGCACCTGCGGTCGCGACTTTTCGGATGGATGATTCATTGCGTGCATCAGAAGCGTTGAGTTCAAGGACCGTCCATCCAAGATCCGCGGCGAGTGCATGCGCAGTACTGGTTTTTCCTGTCCCTGGTTTCCCCGAGAGTATTGCTGCTCGTTTCTCTGGGATTTTTCCTTGGTTCCATCGTTCCGCCCATCCTCGAAGGCTAGAGAGCGCACGCTCGTTGCCTATGACGTTGCGTAATGACTTCGGTCGGTATTTCTCTGTCCAGTCCTCCATTGACTGTAGGGATGATTCAGAGGGTATTTTAAGATTTGTTTTGACATAACCTTTTTATCGGACTGGTTTATTATCTCCCACTCCGGATGCGGGGATGGCCCAGCCCGGTAAGGCGTTGGATTGCTAATCCAATGGTCTCTGACCTCGGGAGTTCGAATCTCCCTCCCCGCG
>JALOTN010000035.1 GCA_025457885.1 Thermoplasmatota archaeon
GCTGAGTTGGTCTGGGTTTGCACCGTTTGTGCTCCAGCCCCATTGTCCGCCGTATAAGAAGGGGAATACTTCTTGGATGGCAACCCAGTATTTCACACCAGCGTTGGCGACGAAGCCAGGCTCAAAGCTGACATCATATTCATATTTGTTGGGTCCATAGGAGACACCAGTAACCGCGGGGAAGTTGTAGACTGCAAGGGCTGTTGAGGTCGGATCATCCATTCCTGCACCCGAGGGTACTCCACCAGTATCTTCATAGAAGATGATGTTGAATTCAACGGGGTTTGGATAGGTATCGCCGTTGTAGAACTGTCCCCACCAGTGGACCTGTGAGATTTCTACTGCAATATTGAACTGGAAGTCATCTGCACATTGCGAGTTGAAGGGGTTTTCAACATCAAGTTGTGAGGAAAGTCCTGTTCCGGTGCCATCATCACCGTAGTTATCCCAGAAGATTTCTCGTGATGATGGACCTGATGGTTCTATGATTTCGATGACGCCAACATCATGTTCAAAGCTGAGCGTTATTATCTTTGCTTTTTCATTATCCACCGGATTTTCATCTGATATATTCGAGAAGACCGATGCTTGGATAATGTAATCAACCATCATGACGAGTGGGAGGTCTGCAGGTGTCCAGTCGGGGAACGAAACCTCTAGAGTTTCTCCCGGGAGAATCTCATCTGAAACAGTCTCATTATACTCCAGGGTTGAGTCGATGATGCCAAGCCAGACATCATCGATGTACCAGTAGTCGATGTTCCAGGAATCACCGCTCATGTCCCAGGCGATCTGCAGACTAGAGGACCCCACTCCGTTCTCTGTGTCTAGCGTGATTTGTGTAGTGGTTGGTCCATACGAGCCTCCAGTGCGGATGTATGCATCATCCCAGGTTTGTCCACCATTTGTGGAGGTGACGATTTTAAGGGTGTAGTCACTGTTATAGTCGTTGACATATTCTTTGAAGAGTAATGATAACGTGGTAAACCCCGTTGTGTCGATCGGGTACGTCCATAGATAATGCTCATCGACACTGCTAGGAATCCAACTAAATACAGCTTCTGGTGTTTCACCGCCGGCATAGTGGGTATCGCTACTGTACCAATTGTTTGGATAGTTCGTACCCCAGCCAGTGGGCGGCACACCGTCACTGAAATCATCCTCAAGGAGTGTCGTATAGAGTGCTTTTCCAATGGTCATGGACACGGTGATGTTCTCCGGATTCTGGCCCTGGTTGGTGATTTGGACTATCGGTGTTTGCGTCACAGGTGAACCGCTGATTGGTGAGACGATGTCAGCAACTGCGACATCATGGTAGTACCCATACTGGAGGGTGAAGAGTTTTACTTGGTAGTCATTTTCATTGTTCTCATCGACGTAGAGGTTTGTCGCCTCCGCCCGGTAGTTATAATCGATATTTTCCATCAGACCTAGATCGATAGGTGTCCATGTTGGGTAGGAGATGTTTATTATCTGTTGAGGAGCGATGGTTGGAATGATGAGGGTCTGGTTGTATTCGGTACCGTAGGAAACTGCTGAAAAACCAACGTCATCGATGTACCACCCCGCATAGGTGTTTGACACGTCACTTGCTGCTTCCCATAGAATAATAACCTCCATACTTTCGTAAAGGCTTAGGTTAAAAGTCTCTTCATGCCAACTATTTCCTCCTGGCCCGGTGTATCCGGGTTGGTCGGTCATGTAGGGATTTGAACTAAGGGCTCCTGGATATCCACCGATTGGGGTGATCAATGAATAGGTAGATCCACCATCGGTACTGATCTTAACATTCCCGCCATCCCATCCGGTCTCGAATTGATACCAGTGCCAGAATGTAAACATCATACCAGCTGGAACAACAAATGGTGGAGTCTTCAGACCCGTCCACATGTTATTTGGGTAGTTTCCCCCAAGGATGGTTGCCCAGAGGTTCAAACCCGAGTGAGCAGCACCTGGTCCTGAGGTTGGTACACCATATTGCCAGTTATCGGTCAGTGTCGCAAAATGAATATAGCTAGCGTTATTTTCCTCGAAATCCTCCATCGACCCGAGGAGTTGTTCTTTGCTAATCTGAAGATTCACAGGGACGTTTGTTTCAGTAACTGTTCCAGTGTTTTTTACTTTAACCAGCGGAGCAACTGATGCTGCATACCCTGAGGATGGTGTGATGATGGATTCTATTGAGATATCGTGATCGAATTGGTCATCCGACCAGGGGATCGCAAATCCGCATAGCTCCATGCCTCCTTCAAATGAACCAATAAGAGTACATTGACCCGTGGTCACGTCACAGGTTAATAATCCAGATGGTGATCCATCGTTAAAGTATCCTGCTATATACAGAACCTCATTATCTCGATCATACGCCATGCCCTGAAGATAGACAAAGCCATATCCCATCGATCCGATAGGGGTGGCAGTACCATAGGATATATCGATTGAAAACAAGGTGCTACCCCCGGTCCAAAGGACATCATATCCGTATAAGTTCCCAGAGATGTCAAAAGCGATGTCTATGATGCTCGTGGCAATATTGAACGGACCGATAAGGCTTGTTTCTGCGGTGTAAATATCAATAGAATACAAATAATCTGCATCGCTTGCATACCAATTTCCTGAAAGGGAATCGTAGGTTAACCCAAGCAGTGGAATGGTTGAACCAATGAATGTGGTTTGACCTGTTTGGGTATCCAATCGATATAATCCACCACCAGAGGAGACGAAATACATGATTGTTTCATTGAGAAAATCAGCACCTGAAGGAACACCACTGACGCCCCAGGGGAGAAGATCAACGGCATCTGGACTGTTTAAATAGAAACTCACCCAACCCATGGGATGTTCTCCTGAGGGGTCATAGGCGTTATAGGCATACGCAATGTGATCTCGAATCATCTGTTGTTTGTCCATGTCGAATATTCTATGTGGAATGGATGTTTTTCCTGGTGATTTTGATGTATCAGATGTTGTTTTCGATGATACTATCCCATAGGGAGAAGACCTTTCCCTTTGATCTTCAATATTATTCTGTTGGGTAATTGTTGAACTCAGAGAGGGATATGAGGTGTTCTTCATTAAAGAAAGACTTTCGTTAACTGGGATGAAACTGGTGAAGAGAAATAAAAAGACGATGCCATACACTATCGCTTTTCCGTTATTTGATTTTATCATAATGCGATTTCCTCCTTACCTGTTTCAAATGTTGCTTCTCTATATAAATATTTAGTCTAAATGAATCAAAAAGAGACAGACGTCAACCTTTCTATTGATAACGGAAAAGGAACTCATCACTCCAAGAGAGACAATATAGATTTCTTAAACATCTACTATCTGTTCTTAAAAGATAGAAAAAAAAAGGATAAAAGAAATTGTTTATTTACTGTTGAACAATCTATTGGTGGAGATGTCTTTGCGCCAGATGATTTTCTTAAGGACTTTTTCATCGCTTCTGTTTGCCAGTTCGATTCGTTTCTCTGGCGGGATAAGGATGAGTTTGAAGAAGCTGTAGAAATCACCGACGCCCCCGAAGATATTGACGATGGGGAACATCAGGAAGAATGGTTCGTTTGGGTTGATGAAGTACACCAGACACCAGATAAGTGGCGAGAAATACAGGAACGCGAGTTTTTTATTGTCTGCGACGTAACTTTCGTTGTCGACGAGGAACCCAATCGCGGACCATTTGGTTATCACGATTGCCTTGAAGGGGATGTTATAATAGATCATTGTCAGAAGATGGGTGAGTTCATGGAGGATTACCGCAAGAAGTAATCCTATAATAAATTGTAGGAATGCATCCATGGTTATCCCTCGTATTTTACAATCATACAATAATATATTGTGTAAAATATAGTATTTAAATTATGTTATACAAGTCTTACCCAAAGTTGATAAGAACTAGTATAGAAAAAGACAAAATTTTAAGGAAAAACTGATAAAAAAAACAATGAATATTGCCACTCTATAGAATGTGTTTAAAGGTAAATTTTAATCAGAAATCCAAGGATAACTAAGAAAGTACCTAGAAGATAAATAAGCAGAGATTTTGTCGAAGTTTGCTTCCAAGTGGGGATGCTGTAGTGAAGGACGTAATTCGTTCCAATAATTAAGATGCCAAAAATCGTGGTCGGGGGGATAAAGGTAATAGTGAGCCCTGCTATCCAATAGAGAATCGGGGTCACCGCCCCAAGAATAAGAGTCGAACCCAGAAAAATAAGGATTGCATCCTCCTTCTTTCGGTACTTCCCATGGGCGAGGAACCCCTGTGCATTCATCGTATATAAAAAACTAGAGATGTAGGTGACAAAGATACCTGTAAGCATCAAAATACCTTGATCACGAAGCCATAGGTAGAGTGAATCATCCATCACAATCGGTATCAATATTCAGTTTTTAAGGTTGATGAATCAGATGATAGTAGAATAGAAAATAGAATGGAAAAAGAAATCAAAGTGTGATGCTATAAGTTACGTTCCTCAAACTCCTCAGCGATGGTTTCCTCCTCGTCCCCCCGCTCCTCATCGTCGAAGAGATCCTGCCGTGGTTGAATGACATATTCGGTTCTGCAGTTTGGGCATTCTATTAACTCCTCCAATGATTTTCGAATCCAGCGATGTCCGCAGAACGGGCAATTTTCTTTTTTCATATCAACCCCGTACACACCGAATATTCCAGCGCTAGTTTAAAAATATATCTCCGGACTGAAGAGGAAGTATTTATTAATTTCGCGTGACAATGAAAAGCAGACCGCATAAGAATCCCTCTGCGTGTTTCGCGGTTTTTCCCGCGTTCTCAGGCTCAGCAGTGACCTGAATGCTTAACGGACCAAACCCTAGACAGGGGATTCGCTCATACACCACCGCCCCTGGCTCCAAAGAATCAATCGTATCTACTACTGACTGATTAATCGCCCCAAGAGTTCCCCCCTTCACACTGATAGTGCACTTTAAACCTGTTGTTACTGTGTTTCCGACATTTCGTAGCCCGACCGTGACACAGAACAATCCACTGGTGATCTCCACCTTGGTTTTCACGGGGTAGTTGATGTAACAGGCGGCATACCCGACCTTGCAGACCCCGTATTCAATGTTCATGTATCCCTCTTCACCCCAGCCGGGTCCCCAGGAGTTCCGTAAAAACCATACTCCATTCTCCCCTAAGGTATCATCCCAGCCGACGAGAGCGACCGCATGATTAATCGATGCTTGTGGGTCATCCTCGTTGAACACCCCACCGGTGTACGCACCAAACGCCTGGGTCACCGCACAAGCCACTGATACAGGTCCATATGTCAGGATCGCTTGTTTAATAGAATCGGTTGGTGCAACACCCTGGGAAAACCCGATGAAATGCCAAGAATCTATCAAATACGGATGCTTATACGGACCATCACAGGGGAGATCCAGCGCCCGATACGGAAAATCCTTTTCTAAAACAGCCCCGGTCCCATTGGAGACGTCCGTCTTCCATTGGAAATAATCATGTGCCCACCAGCCTCCCCCACAACCCCATCCGTTACGATTGCAACTGACGAGCCATTGTTCAGAAAGGTCGACTTCCTTATGATCCTGGATGAGGATATTACACTCCAGAGGTGCCACTGACCCAAACGCCCAGCAGCTCCCGCAACCCCCTTGATTCTTCACCGGGGTGCACCCTCCAAGCTCCCGCCAGTCGAAACGTTCTGGTAAGGTCGTCGAAGGTACACAGGGATCAAAGGAGGCATCCACCCACCAGTTTTCTGGTTCTTTTAATCCACAGAGTTCTGAGAGCAGCTGACCGGTCACTGTGTTGGTTCCGACAGTAAAAGTCCATCCTTCGTCAACTGCCTGGTGTTGAAGAGTAAGAATATCAGTCTCAGTGATCCAGGAGTCATAGGAAAGAGGAGCCGTAACCTCCTCTGAAGGCTGGTCGCATCCACAGTCGCTTGTGTCACTCCACCCAACCGGCATACAGAGTAAAAAGACACAAAAACAAAGCAATAACAATGTTTTCTTCATATTCGAAATCCCCTTATTTAGAATCCTTTATGGTTCAATAGAAACTCTCCTTAATAAACCTATGCTCCTTTGATGAATAAGGGATGATCCTGGACTTTGTTTTTTTTATTCAATGAGATCATTTCAGATACTTTCGGATAACCAACCTAATCGGTCTACTAGGGATACAAGAAAAAGAACAGGCAACCCAACCGTGATGTTTCTACGAACGAGTTGCGGTGTACTACAGTATAGATAGTTTAGAGATCGTTAATTAACGATGCGATTTGTTTTCGTTTATCTTCTTCGTCAGGAAGCGTGATGGATGATTTCCATTTCTTCGAGCCATCCGAAAGATAAAACCCGCGGGAAATCGCGACGAATTCTTTTGATAGTGATTCACCGACTGCTTTCTTCCGTGCAACTTCGATGAAATTATTTTTTCCAAATTTTACTTCCTCTGCTTTCAGTGTCTCAAATTCAACCATTGTATACCTCTTTAGCCTGTAAGAAAAGAATAATTGAATTTAAACTTTTTCAATTATACAACTACTTCAAGACACTTACTAAAAAAAAACATGGATGGTCTCTACAGACCAGATGCTAGGGCAGGTGCTAACACAAACCTTTTACAAGGATGCGTGGTGTTTGACTTTGAACATATTTTGGTTGCTCCCCCGTTGGTTTTTCATTCATGAGAGGAGTTTTTTTCGAAGGGTAGATTGGTTGGAACACACGGGTGTAATCCTTCATACGTTGTTCATAGGCAAAGACACGTGCGATGTTTTCAATTTCTTCTAAGGCGTTTTCATCAGGGATTGCCCCAACGATTTTTATCTCCATGAGAGTTCACCTCCTCAAAGCTAGATTCATACTAGCATGTATCTATTTGTCAGTCCCTGGTTATAAATGTTTTGAAAAAACCTTAGTACAACTCATCAAGGAGATCCTCTCAGGTCTCCAAGGGGAGAAACAAAAACAATAAAAGAAGCCCACGCTGTGATTCCGATGTCTTCCCAATGGTCACAGATAATACGATAAGACCAGCGCCGAGAAGGGGTTTGATTGTCTGCAGCAGTATTTCCTCACCAGACCCAAGGTATTGAATCGACCCTGAAGCATCACGCGTTCGAGGAACAAACAGGAGCCCACCCGTCAGATGAGACTGCCAGTCCACATGGAACACATCATCAGTCCCCTGATTTCTCACGATAACTTTCACACCAAACCCACCGATTATCGTTATATCTACATCCAAAGGGTGATTTTCAAACGGTACCATCAACGGAAATCGATCCTGACTTTGGTTCCCGGGGATGAGATACGGGGTATCACCGATACCATCCCCATCCGCATCAGACCCTGCGTAATCAGACCAATAATTCCCCAAGGTTCCATCATCCCAGAGATTCCCGGAGGCATCATAGGCGTTCCCCGGGTTGTTAATAAAATTGTTATGATACACGACATTATTCACAGAATATCCCCCCAGCATGATTCCCTCAAAGAAACTCTCCTGAATGGTGTTACCAACAATCGTAGAATCCTGCACTTCATACAGATAAATCCCATACCCTTTGTTCTTCGCCACCATATTCTCCTGGATGATGACATGAGAGGCGTACTCCACTCGAATCCCATGGAATTGGTTATTCTCAATGAAATTCCCAGAAATCGTGTTATACGACGCCCCATCAAGGTAGATCCCATTCATGCGTAGATTATTTATGATATTATTATCCGATATCGTATTCCCCTGCGAGATGACATAAAAACCACAGCAGTTCCAAAAATCACCTAAGGTATGAATCTGAAACCCACTCACCGTCACTCCCTGAGCACGAATTGTTACCGCATGGCTCCCTGCCTCGATACTCGTGGTGTTTCGGTTCTCACCCAGCAGCTGAATCGAGACATTGACGATGACATCCTCATAATAGGGAGCTGCGTCATCATACACAAACACCGTATCACCATCAGAGGCATGATCCACCCCATCCTGTATCGTCGTAAAGTTACCTGGCCCGGTCCCACCAACGTACCATGTCTGCGAACTACTCAACAACAAAGAATGCTCCAAAGGGTGCGCATCAACAACAAACGAGGAACCAAGCATACCACACATAACAACACTGAAGATAAGATAGGCTAGTTTCTTCTCTTGTCTCATAGACTCCCCTTAGACATGATAATATAAGAACCAATCGTATATAAAACTCTCCTTCATCAAAAAAGTTTTAAACTCAATGCATCATAACAGCCTTGGTAGGAAATGGAAGCAACAGAACAAACATGGAGTGAAGAACAGCAAAAACAGCGATTACTCAAAGCAATGAAATTCTTCTTCTTAATCACCATTCTTTACAGCTTATGGATCACTCTTGTCATCATGGGCGTCTATTACCTTCATCTGGGGAACCAATGGGCGTTCCTTAGCATGGAGCAATGGATTCTTACTGCGATTGGCCTCATCAGCATCGCCATTGGTGTTGAATGCGTCCTCCTCCTCCAATATATTCTCACAAAGAGAAAGACGCAGGAACCAGCTGAACCAAAGAAACAAAAGGAATACATTCAGGGAAAACAAGTTCATAGCATCACTATCCCTATGGATGCAAAAGGCGGTATTTTTAGTAAAACCTACATCCTCATCGACGAAGACCGGGTATTAAACATCCGATATCAGATGATCCCACCAAATGATCTCTGGGGACAACAACAATAAAAAAAAGGTAGGTTATTTTTTTATCATCCCCATCTCTGAGAGTTTCTCTGGAAGATAGGTATCGGTGACGTAGTCCAATCCGTATTTTGCCAGCGCCTGTTGCTCTGATTTTTTCCCGAGGTTGAGTTGGAGTTTTATCTCATGTTTCCAGAACTGATCCTGGAACCGTGGGTCCTCCAGCTCGCTTTTCAACGCAGCGACATCCTCCGTAGTCAGTGTATCGGTGGGAAGCTTGTAGTTCTCGATATCTGAGGGAGTCACCCCAAGGTACTGTGCTGCTGGAGTCGCAAGATACTCAGAGATATGTGCCGTCTTAATCGCCCCATAGGCGACACTCCCGAAGATTCGGAAACTCCAGGGGTCACAATCTGTAAATACGAGAACAGGGAGTTTTTTCTCCTCGTTCAAGCGTTTGATGAACCGTCGTGTCGACCGAGCAGGTTGTCCTTTTAGATGGACCAGGATCGCACGGGAATCCGTATCAAAACCATTCTCCACCAGCCGATCAAACATACCACCGGTTTCGATGGCAACGATGAAATCAGCATCCACCTCTTTGAAGGAGAGTTTCTCTTTCTCCACGTTATACGGGATGCCGTAGCCAGAATCACCAACATCATCCTGACAGTGGATTTTCTTTTTAGTGTTGTTCCGAGTCATCTCCTCGACGACGAGATTTCCGATCACCCGCGCACCATCCTCCTCTGGTCGGAGTTTGAAGTCCTCCCGCATACACCCGGTGATGACCTCCAGGTCTTCCGCGAGCAGGTCTGATTCGTTCTGACTGCTGAATTTCGCTAGATTCCAGCCTTCTGAGATGTAATACGTTTCTCTTAAGGTGGAGGATTTTTTCTCTTTTATCATATCTTTGATGAAATCCACAAGGTACATCGTCCGAAGCAGCATGTAGGCTCCATCAAGGGAGTTTGCTGCTCGTTCTGTCTTGTTCTTCCCGTATTTCCAGACATTCAGATCATCATCGAACCGGATGTTAGCCTTCGTCCGGGTCGACAGCTGCAAAGCAGGGATCTCAGCTTTCTCAAGGTCTGCATAGACCTTTGCTGCAATGGAATCGATTTTCGTAATAACACCTGAATAATCACGTTGCATACTCTTATTCACCTTCCCATTTATCTGCCCCGATCACGTAGGTCGGGTTGATGTTCTGTACATACAAATCGTTTTCATCAAAATCCCCTTTGTTCAGACCAGCAAGTTCGAAGAACAGATCTATTTTATCCGTTGGATCGATGCTTTCCAGACTCCATTTGATATAGCTCTCTGTGACCTTGGTGGGTTTTGGTTTGACCTCCCCGACCACCGCGTTCTTCGGGAACAATGCATAGAGGTTGAACTTCTGTGGTTTGCCTTTGTAATTGACGATCATGATTTGGCTTTTCGCGATCCATCCACCAGACTCCGCAGGTTCTTTCCCCGCGGTGATATTCAGTTTTGTCTGCACAGGTTTCCCTCGGACTTTCTCGTATTCCACGACATCCTCTATCCAGACCACATCCATGATCCGCGTGATGACTTTCTCAAGGGAAGGTACTGGTTTGTTAAGCATATGAGCAGATTTCTTGGCAATCTCCGGGAGGATCTTCGTAATCAGATCAAATTTCTCCCGTGTCTTCACCCGTCTGACTTTCTTGTTGATATGCATTTGGACTTTCCGGGCGACTTCTCGGAATGCTAGTTTAATTTCATTTTCAATCTCCTCGATATCAGCAATTGCTTCCTTACTCTCTGAGGTATAGGGGATCTGTGTGGAAGCAACATGGGTTAAGAAGATCGCTGGACCAATCGGGATCCCGGTCCCGGAGGGCTGATCTAGACCATACCGTCGCCAATCAATAGATGCAATCGCGGTCGTCACCGCACAATCCCCCTGCTGGAAGAGTAAGGGGATGCGGTTTGCGAACCGGAGGATCTTCACAGCTTTGTCCTTTGGTAAATTCCCTCCGTACACAATTCCGACCTCCACCTGGAACGGGTTCCCGGAATACACCGAGGCGGGTCGTGAGGCGGTGAAGATAAACTCAGGGGATATCTCCTGCGTCTCATTCTTGAGACTCCGACGAATCAACGTCTCACCAATCGGGGAGAGACACTCCGTCGGGGGCGTCATGATCTTCACTCGTTTGAATGCTTGATATAACTCAAGGAACTGCTCTCGGCTCATGTCAGCGGGGTTCAGGTTCCTATCCAGATGTGCCTCATCACAGACAGCATTTGCAGTGCGGTCTCCCATGCTGCTGAACTCGTTTTTCAGAAACGACGCAAGCTTCCGCGCCTTGGTCTCCTTGGACATTTTAATTAATGTGCCAAGCTCGACCCCATATGGATGTGGTTTAATCTCCTCGCTTTTCTTCGGTAAAATATCAGCAGTGCGTTCAAAGACATGCTCTGTGCCGTCTGCTTCTTTGAAGATTAAACGTGCATGTGGATTGACAATGGATGTGGACTGGAGATATTCATAGACGAACCGTTTTCCTCGCTTATAATCTGCCTTTAAACAAACCTCGATACGCGTCCCAGAGGGTTTCTCCCAATGCATGATCTCCTGATGCTGCACTTCACCTCGGTTCTTATTTGTATCAATCGCAAGCTCTACGAGAACCGCAGGTTGGTCTGCCTGGATCTTTGAGATGATCTTCGCATGCTTCCCCGTCGTTAATTGACCATACAGGACGACTGCAGAGATCCCAATCCCTTGTTGACCTCTGCTCTGACGGACCGCATGGAAACGCGACCCATACAGCAAACGGGCGAACACATGAGGGATTTGCTGTTTGATGATCCCAGGACCATTATCCTCAACGATAACAATGCATTCCTCCTCGTTTTGGTTCTTCAGCTCCACATAAATATCAGGGAGGATTCCTGATTCTTCACAAGCGTCCAGGGCGTTATCCACCCCTTCTTTCACACTCGTGATGAGCGCCCGAGTCGGGTTCCCAAAACCAAGGATATGTTTGTTTCGTTCAAAGAACTCTGCGACAGAGATTTCCTTTTGTTTTTTTGCTAATTCATATGCGATTGCTTCAGGCAAAATATCCCTCCGATGACGAGCGATGTTGCATCCGGTAACGGTAATCGGAAAGGTAATTATAAAATTATTGCATGAGGATATAAAAGATCATGTTTTTTTATAATAAAAAAAAAAATTGGGAAGACACATAAAAAAAAAGAAAGAAAAATTTATGTTTTTTAATATCCCAGGATCTGTCGAATAATCGGGAGTATGTTGGGGTATCGCTCAAATAGTTTCATCCAAAGTAGATGGAAGGATGAGGTATATGAATAGGGCATCGATATGTCAAGCGTCGCCCACTCACTCTCCATATTATGGCTATCCTTTACCTTTGCATTGATGATATAACTGTTTTTCTCGGTCCAGGAATGAGAAACGGTAATGGTCTGACCTGAACTATAAGGACCAATCCACTCCTCAGTCAATCCATCGCCCCAGTCGATATAATAAAACAGAGTGTCATCATCAAGATCATCTGCAATAAACGTATAATCGTAACTTGTTTTGATTTTTCCTTTTGCTGGCCCTTCAATTATCGGTGTTTCAGGTGGCCGGTTACCATAATCAAAATTTCCAGCTACGATACTATACGGACATCGGCCAACAATATAATCCTCTTGAGTCAAGAAAAATCCAGAATCATCTCCAAATAGTATGATTAATGAATTACTATACATGTTAGCTACTGCTAGATCAGGCATTCCATCTCCATTAATATCTCCAGAAATAATTCCGATCGGGGTATTACCGACAGGATATTCCATCTGGAACCAGAACTCGCCCTCTCCGTCGCCATAGAGGACTGAGACGTCATTACTCTGAGTATTTGTTACAGCAAGATCGATATTGTCGTCAGCATTAAAATCCCCGGATGCTATTTCAATAGGGCCGTCTCCAACTGTATAGGTCTGTACCGAGGAGAATAAACCAGTTCCAAATCCCAGAAAGACATCAATAACATCTTGGTCGATATTTGCTGTGATGATATCGAGATGATCATCGTTATTCAAATCACAAAGGATAACCCCATAGGAGGATCCTTCAATATTAAGATCAAGTTGATTCGTAAATGTTCCATCGCCTACACCAAAAAACACAGTTATAACCGAACGATAGATTCCTGTTACCACCACGTCTAAATCACCATCTTCGTTGAAATCTCCTACTGCGAGGTTCGTTGGTACTGGAACAGGGGTGTCAATCCTGTTTCCGAAACTACCCGTCCCATCTCCTAAAAAGACTGAGATGAACATGCTTTCGAGACTCGATGTAAGAACATCTTGGTTACCATCATTATTGAAATCACCAGCCACGACGTCGAAGGGCGTTGATCCAATTTGATAATCCGTTCGTTCTCCAAACGTTCCATCTCCATGTCCCATTAAGACACTAACACTATCATCGTCTGTGTTGACCACAGCAAGATCCAGGGCTAAATCATTGTTAAAATCAGCTGTTGAGATTCCATAAGGGGCTGTTCCTACAGGTATTATCATATAGTCAGTAAAGACGCCTGAGCCGTCATTTATTAATATATTGATTGAGTCATCTGCTGCGCATGTAAATGCAAGGTCCAATGATTCGCTATCAAATAATATCTGTTGGCTCTTATGTTCTTGATTGTTTTTCGGTGTGCTTCCAAGACCACCTGGTGTTAGGAGTGTAATAATTGATACGACGATTACAAAGGTAATTAATCCTTTCCTTCCTTGTTTTTTCCACATCAAATCGTTCCCCCTGTTATTGTTTTATATCGAGTCAATTATATAAGAAGTTTTCTCCCATTTAATGCTATCAATCCTCGATTTAGTACTAGGAGGTCCTCTGCGATAGTTTTTCT
Source organism: Thermoplasmatota archaeon (assembly GCA_025457885.1). Taxonomy (GTDB): domain Archaea; phylum Thermoplasmatota; class E2; order DHVEG-1; family DHVEG-1; genus SM1-50. The sequence goes on from JALOTN010000035.1 coordinate 13,578, forward strand.
ATTTTTTTTCCCATACAACCACTTCATGGATTTAATGCCCTTATCTTCAACAATCAAGAACGAATAAAAGGTAGATAATTACCTTGATAACAAGGACATCTACAAGCAACAAGATGGAGGTATCTACTGAAACATTTATAAGGAAAAATCTACTGTGCGTCCTGACCAACTCCCTCTGAGGAAACCGTTATGACCGAGTACGACCAGAAAGCCTTTGAAGCAAAATGGCAGACCCAATGGCAAGAAATGAAGATCTATCACTTCGATTTTTCCAGTAAGAAAAAACCCTACAGCATCGATGTCCCCCCGCGGTATGCCTCTGGGCCATTACACGCAGGTCATGCGGTGCATTACACCCATATTGATTTTGCTGCTCGATATAAGCGTATGCGTGGATACAATGTGTTCTTCCCCTTATGTTTCGATGTCAACGGCATACCTATAGAGGAGCGTGTCGAACGGCAACTCAACATCACCCGTAAGGACATTGACCGACATAAGTTCACGAAACTCTGCTCGGAGTTTGCCCAGAAGAATATTGCGACGATGACTAGTCAGTTCATCCGACTGGGTGAAAGCATGGACCCGTCGATCTACTATCAGACCGATGCAGAGTACTATCGCCGGATTACACAAATCTCCTTCATCGAATTATTCAAGAAAGGTCATATCTACAAAGGAGAGTTCCCGGTGAACTGGTGCCCTCGCTGCATGACGGCGATGGCGGATGCCGAAGTCGTGTACAGTGATCGGACGACGAAATTGAACACGATTAAGTTTTATTTCACCAAACCACCAGAGGAACAACTTCTGAAGTTCCATGGCATCGGCAAAGACGCTCATGGCGTCTATATCGAGATTGCGACCACCCGACCTGAGATGCTTGCTGCCTGTCAGATTGTCGCAGTTCACCCGACTGATGAACGTGCACCCTGGCTGGTGGGCCAAACCGTGAAGGTTCCCACCGTCAATAAAGAAGTAAACATCGTCGAAGACGACGCAGTCGACCCTGAGTTTGGCACCGGGCTTGTCATGATCTGCACCGTCGGAGACAAAGAGGACCTCAACTGGGTGTTCAAATACAAACTTCCCCTTGAGATGAGCATCGATGAAGAAGGAAAGATGACCGCACTTACCGGGAAATACAAAGGGATGAAAATCGAGGATGCACGCAAGACCATCATCCAGGATATGACCCTTGAGGGATTACTCCTCAAACAAGAACCACTCGCGCAGAACGTAGGTGTCTGCTGGCGATGCAAAACCCCTGTCGAGTTCATCAACGCCAAACAATGGTTCCTCAAAACAATCCCATTCAAACAACTCGTCCTAGACGCAAGTGATGCGATGCATTGGTACCCCCAGTTCATGAAAATACGACTAGAGGACTGGGTTAACTCCTTGGAATGGGACTGGGTGATTAGCAGACAACGGTACTTCGCCACCCCGATCCCCCTCTGGGAATGTGAAAAATGTGGAGAGGTCGTTCTCGCTCGAGCCGAGGATTGCTATGTGGATCCCACCATTGACAAACCACCTGTTCAAACCTGTCCGAAATGCGGTGGTCCCCTGAAAGGCTGTGAGGATGTCTTTGACACCTGGATGGACTCCTCCATCTCCCCCCTGTATAATACGTTCTGGCATCGAGATGAAAAAAACTTCAAACACCTCTACCCGATGTCCGTCCGACCACAGTCCCATGACATCATCCGCACCTGGGCGTTCTACACCATCCTACGGTGTTCCCTGCTGACTGATGAAAAACCCTTCGAGGATATCATGATGGGAGGATTCATCCTCTCAGAGGATGGTACCCCGATGCATGCCAGCCTTGGCAACGTAATTGACCCCTTGCACATCATCGATGAATTCGGAACCGATGCGTTCCGCTGCTATGCCGCAAGCTGCGCCCTAGGGGAGGACAATCCATTCCGGAAAAAAGACGTAGTCCGAGGTACTAAGCTGCTGCGTAAACTCTGGAACGTACAACAGTTCATCGGCAACATCATCAAAGAAGGAAAACCACCAAAACCACAACACCTCCAAGGCATTGACCAATGGATTCTTACCAAATACAGCAAACTGGTGACCAGTTGCACACAACAGATGGATGTGTTCGACTACTCCCCCGCCATGAAGGACATCGAGTATTTCCTGTGGCATGAGCTAGCGGACCATTACCTGGAGATGATCAAAGGCTCTCTTTACAACAAAGAAAACGTCGAAAGCATCAGATACACGTTATACACCATCGGGCTAGGGGTGGTAAAGCTCTTTGCCCCGTTCTTCCCCCACATCACCGAAGAGATTTACCAGGAATCATACAAAACCTACGAAGGCGACGTAAGTATCCATCTTTCCGCATGGCCTCAACCCATCCTCATAGATGAGGAAAAAGAACAGGCAGGGGAAACAGTCAAGGAATACATTGCAAAAATCAGGGCATGGAAAAGCGAACAAGGAATCGCACTGAATGCCCCACTACCCGCGCTTGCTACCTATGCTCCTGAAGAACTCATCGCACGATTGAAAGAAAACCAACCGATTATATCTTCCACCCTGCGCTTTCCCTCAACTCATCTGTTCATCCCAGGAAAACCAGAGATCCAAGAAACCATCACCACCATCGAACCACTCTTCTCCAAGCTAGGACCCACCTTCAAAAACGACAGCTCCATCATCGTACAATGGATAAAAACCCATCAAGAGGAACTCATTAAAACCATCGAAAACGGCAAAGACAAACCCATTTCAGAGATCCCTGGAGTGAACACCAAAACAAAGGAAACCTTACATAAATCCGGGTATCTTCAGATAAAACGTGACGTCGGCGTCAAAGGGAAAAAAGGAAGCACCATCGTCTCATTTGATGGGTACTACGTTGAGCTTGAGAGGAAGACTCCATGAGAATCACACGAAAGATCCTACGCAGCTGGATGATAAAAATCATCGCAATCCTCATTGTCCTAGGGATGATACTCACAGGATTTGTGGTAATCTTTTGGAAATAAACCACCATCGAAACAAACCCTTCACCCATTCATGAGGTCTTATAAATCGAAAGGCATTTAATCCTCTTTTCTTTGAAGGGGAAGGCGTGGAGTGTTAATTTTTATGACAGAAAATCCAAAGAATCAATCAATGGAAAAACAAGGAAAAATCATGAACCGCTGGATCATTGTCCTTGGTGGGATTCTCATCCAACTCGCCCTGGGTGCAATCTACGCATGGTCCGCCTTCACCACCCCTTTACAGGGTGCCACGGGTAGTCCCAGTGAATTTGCATTCAGCAAGACAGAAACACAAGCCATCTTCAGCGCTGGGTTACTGTTCTTCGCACTTTTCACCATCATCGGAGGCAGACTGCAAAACAAATACGGTTCCATGAAAGTCGCCTTATCAGGTGGAATCCTCCTGGGACTAGGTTACATACTTGCTAGCTTCGTTGGAGCCTCATTCATCGGGAAACTCGCCTGCATCGGCGTCATCGCAGGGGCAGGCATTGGACTAGCCTATGTCGTCCCCATCGCAGTCGGCATCAAATGGTTCCCCGACAAAAAAGGACTCGTCAGTGGACTGGCGGTCGCAGGGTTCGGCTTTGGCGCCTTCATCTGGATACTCTTAGCAAACCCCCCAAGCATCCTTGGGTTCAGCGGGCTGATCACCAAACAAGCAGGAGCCTATACCATCGCCAACGTCGATAACGCATTCCGTTTATACGGCATCATGTTCCTCATCCTTGTCGGAATAGGTGCGCTGGTCATGAAGAATCCCCCAGCAGGATGGAAACCCGCAGGATGGAACCCCCCAGCACTTGATCCAAAAAATAAAAAAATCGGCTACAACTGCAAACCACGGGAGATGTGCACGAAAAAAGAATTTTATCTCCTCTGGCTCATGTTCTTCATCGGCGCATTAGCAGGCTTAATGGTGATTGGCAATGTCCAGAACTTCGCGAAAAGCCCAACCGATGGGTTCACCGCCAGTGGGTTCAGCGTGACCGAAGCAGCTGATTTTGCTGTGCTTGGCGCCGCGATTTGTCTACCTATCTTCAACGGGGCTGGCCGGATCGTCTGGGGGCAGGTCTCCGACCGGATAGGAAGACGCAAGGCACTCCTCTCCATGTTCCTCTTCCAAGCAGTCATGATGATCGCTTTCTTCTACACAACCACAAACCCCTACATCTTCTATATTGTGGCAGCCTTGATCGGATTTAATTTCGGTGGGAACTTCGCGTTATTCCCCGCGGCATGCGCAGATACCTTTGGTGCGGAGAACCTGGGGTTGAACTATGGTTTCATCTTCACCTCCTACGGAGTCGGTGGTATTGTTGGACCGTTGCTTGCTGGATATGTTCAGGATGCAGGGATGAGTTTCCTGTATGCATTCATTCCCGCAGCGGTGCTGTGTTTCATCGCCGCTACTCTTGCGTTCCTCTACAGGGAATCAACACCGAAAAAAACCATTTCATAAAAAAACATGATACGAGTGGAACAATCCATTGTTCCACAACCACTCTTTTTTTTTTACCAAGGTTAAAAGACTTGATGTACGGTCCACTGGTCATCGATCCATAAACCGATTACTGGTACTTGAAAACCCCAGGCTTGAATCGTCAGTATTGCTTCCTTGAGTTGTTGGAGTTGTATAGTCTTGTTCAAGGGATTGCCGGCACAGTCGAAATGACCAACAACCGCGATCTGGGAAGACGCATGTTTTGTGACAGAAATCTCGACTCTTTTTTTAAGAGACTGGAGTAGATGTGAATCATTGTTTTCCGCAAGAATCTTATTTGGGCCGGGTTCTGTTATCATATCGACAAAATCTGCGTTGGTATGTTTCTTCATCCACTCAATCACTGGGAGTTGCACGCGACCATCCATGCAGTTAATCGCGGTAACAAACTTCTTGGTGCTCATAGGTATGCCTCTTAGTCGATTTTTACTAATTCATATTTTGATGAGCCTAAGCCAATCTGTTCGGCGTAGGTGATCTGTTTCATCGGATTTATTTTATTTACTTTTAAGAATATATTTTTTTTTACTTTATTGACCAGATCAAGCGATGCTTTATCGATTGCCACCGGGTCATCGCTTAGGAGATATCCAATGTCTGGGCAGATGATTGGTCCTGCGTTCGGGTCGCAGTCACAGCCTTTCGCTATCCGTTTTAATTCATTCAGATACAGAACGGTTTTCCCCTGGAGACAGGCTTTGGCGGAGCAAGCAAGGAGGTACTGGAGGTCAGCATCGAAAGAGAGTGCCTGAAATGAGCAGGCATCGACGCAGGCACCGCATCCAAAGCATTTCTTTTCGTCGTACACCCATAAATCGTCTGTTACTTTTAGAGCATCAAATGGACAGACCTCGGCACAGACACCACAATAGGTGCAGGCATCCTTGTGGTACACAGGGTAGCTGGAGTCGTGGATTCGTATCTTTGTCTCTTTGGTGACTCCGCCCATCCCATAGTTCTTAATTGCACCACCCATCCCGGTCTGGATATGTCCTTTGACATGGGTGATGGTGAAGATATGGGACGCGTTGCTCAGGTGCGTGGCGACATCATAGGTCCTCCCTTCGATGGTTGTTGGGACTCCGGTGTCGTCAATGATGACGTCGCATCCGATGTTTTTTTTGGTAAATCCGTGTTCTTTAGCTAGCATCTGATATTCAGTGGGTGTGTATCGAGACCCATGGTAGGCGACAGTCGTATCATGAAGGAACGGATGGGAATGGATTTTAAGCAATTCGGTTACAACATCTCGTACCGTCTCAGGTTTGATGAAATAGGGATTGTTCTTCTCCCCCATGTGCAGTTTTACTGGGACTTTTTTTCCAGTGAACTTTTCAAACGGGAAAAACGTGAGTGCTTTGGGGAATGCGGAGAAATCAGAAAAAAAAATTACCTTTGTCATCCGATTTTTTTCTCCCATTTTTTTAATTTAAGGACCGAACCAAGTGATCCACCCTTTTTGATTTCCTCACGGATACGGTTCTAGCGATCTCCTGGGCGATCTTTTGGGGAACCACAACGACACCGGAGTCATCACCGATGATCCAGTCACCGGTTTGTATGGGTTGGTTCCCGCAGGTGATTTCTGCACCGATCTCACCAAGTCCTTTTGGTTCTCCTGCGTTGGGGACGATATAACGTGAGAAGATTGGGAATTTGATTTTGAGGAGGTCATCGTAATCACGAACCGCACCATCGATAACCACTCCTTGGAGACCATGGAGTTTCGCACTCCAGGTGGCAAGCTCCCCCCAGACTGCGGTTTTCCCTTTGTTAACGTCGACCACAAGAACGGTTCCTTTGTCTGCTTTGTCGATTGCCTGGATGGGTTTTGCCCAGTCCCCGTCGATGGTTCGTACCGTAAGGGCTTGACCCGCTATGTGATACCCTGGTTGTATTGGTCGGATCCCTTGTAACGCTCCTTGTTTATGCATCGCATCTGAAATGTTAGGTGTGGAGACCATCATGAATGCTGCATGAAGCTCGGTTTTTTCATATTTTTTAAAGAGTACAGTTTTTGTTGGTTTCTTCTCTTGTATTGTTTTTTTAATGGTGCGGGTAGCCTCGGTGACGTTCTTTGCTTTAGTGATCGCCCCACCAACGATGATGATCTGTGCTCCTGCTTTCACAACCTCTGGGACTGTTTCACTGTTCAATCCACCTGCAACCCCGACCGGTAAGGTAGTGTTCTGGACAAGGTTTTTTAAAAGGGTTAACGGTTTTTTTCCCTGCATCTGTTCGTCGATGCCGATGTGGATGCAGAGATAGGCTGCACCAAGTTTCTCCACTTGTTGTGCTCGTTGAATCATTGTTGGAGCACCGATGAGGTCGATCATGAGTTTCGCACCGTATTTCCGTGCGGATGCGCTGGCGTCTCTGATGGTGGCGTCATCGGCAGCAGCTAGGATACTGATGATGTCAGCTCCTGCTTTTGCCGCCATTTCTGTCTCCAGGGCACCAGTGTCCATGGTCTTCATGTCAGCGACAATGGTTTTCTCTGGAAAGGCTTCTCGGAGCTGGCGGATGATGTCCATGCCCTCGCTTTTTATGAGCGGGGTGCCTGCTTCGAGCCAGTCTGCCCCACCGGTAACAGCATCATGGGCGATAGCTAGTGCTCTGTCTGCGTTGAGTAAGTCTAATGCCACTTGTAAAACGGGTTTCATGATGGGAAGCATAGGTGTGTCTTATTTAAAAAGTAATCTATAGAATGCGGTGGAGGTTTCTCCAGGTTTTTTTGTTGTTTGGTTTTTCCCAAACGTATTCTGACAGTATATAAAGAATGAGGGACATAATCGGATTTGAGGTAATGAAATATGGATTCAGGAGTAAAACAGTTCCTTGCATTGCTCATCGTCGTTTCGACGATTATTGTCCTAGCAAAAATCTACTTGAACATTTAATTCTTCTTTTTCTGTAAAAAAGCTATATATAGAGGATCTCGATAGTATAGATGGGGATATTTCCTATGAAGAACGGTTTCGCTACTCATGTTTGGCTTAGTGTGATAGTTGGTCTGTGCGCTGTGATTATGGTTTTTGTTCCATTCTCAGGTGCTGTATCGAATCAAATGTCTAATCAACTTCCCGCTGAACAATATCAGTACCATTCGTATCAGGATCTTGCTGATGAACTGCATTCGTTGCAGCAGAATTATTCTTCTCTTATGTCGTTGTCCTCGATTGGGAAGACGTACGAAGGTCGGGATATCTGGTTGGTGAAACTCTCCGATAATGTCGAAACAGATGAAGATGAGCCAGGTGTCTTATTCATGGCGGCGCATCATGGGAACGAGTGGCCGGGGGTGGAGATCTGCCTGTTCTTCATTCGATATATGTTAGAGAACTCTCAGAACACGAGTCTTCCACAAGTGCAAGAGATATTGAACACAACGCAGATTTATCTCATCCCGATGGTGAATCCTGATGGTGTCACGGCAGACACCCGGAAGAATTGTGCGCCAAACCATGGGCCGTTTGGGAAGAAACCCACGATTACATCCTATGGGGTGAACCTGAATCGGAACTATGATGACCCCTGGTATTTAGCGTATCTTTTTCCCTTGCGGTATTATCTGCCGATGATCCTGCCCGATGCAAGCTTCAATTACCGTGGTCCGTATCCTTTTTCAGAGAATGAGTCAAGGGCTGTTCGCGACTTCGCATTGACCCATAATTTTTCCATTTCACTTTCGTATCATTCCTATGGGGAGTTCATTATCTATCCCTGGATGCATACCACAAAACAGACACCAGATGAAATGCTGTTTCGCTCTGTCGGTGAGAACATCTCTGCAATCAACGGGTATTATCTGTTAATAAAAAACGATCGCCTGATCCCGCTCTATGGAGGGACGTTAGGTAGTTCTGAGAATTGGTTATACCGTGCGAAAGGTGCACTTGCGTATACCGTTGAGGTGGGTAGTGAACGACGTCCAACCAGTCTGCAGGTGGTTTATAATCTATGTCTGACCCATACAACGATACATTTGTATTTATGTCAGCGAGCACAAACTATTGAATCGGAAAAAGCAGTATTACGCTGATTCACATGATTTTTTACTTTTTTTTATTTTCATTATTTTTTTTGAATTTTTAAAAAACTATAAAAAAGACGTTGATATATCTCTTGTTTGAGACGGATTTTTCATGGCAATAGTGAGAGAATGGGGTCGTTAGTGAGGTGGTGAGGAGATGTGTTATTAAAAGACTATTGCCCCCATTCTCTAGTAATATATATTAATTACACATGTATATAAGTTTTTTTATAAATTTACTTGACTTGAAAGAAAAAAAAGAAGATGTGATGGTTTGTTTTAGAATTCTAGTACGCCGAAACACCAGCCCATTATGATATGTGGCAGGAGGATCCCGCGGAATGTGTTGGGGATGACCATCATTTGACCGCCGAAGCGAATCCCGGTCACTCGTTGTCCAAGGCTTTGACCGACATAATGGACGAAGAGACATCGGAACTCTATCAAAGCACCACCGTTTATGTCCTTTAGCCCGAAGATAAATCCTTGAAGGGTAGTCCATCCGATTTTACTTGGTTGTGGTTCATTTGGTTGGGTCATTCCTGCGCCAATAGGAATCATTGTTATGAGCAGCATACAGAATAAAATCCCAATAATTTTTTT
>JALOTN010000036.1 GCA_025457885.1 Thermoplasmatota archaeon
GCGGAGAGACGACATCGAAGTAGCAAGCCTCCAGGTCGATATGGGCTCTTGCTGGAGACGACTCAGTTATCCCCGGGGTAACTTTTCTGTTATCAATGACTCCCACAAATGAAGTTCATTGGTTCGCTAGGCCCTGCTTTCGCAACGTGGATTGTTATTGGCCCAATCCACGTAAAGCCACCTTTTACCCTTGCATTCTACAGGAGATTTCTGACCTCCTTGAGGTGACCATTGGGCGCGCTTGATATCTTTTCGAGCGCGTGGCGCCCCACCCAAACTACCCACCGATCGGTGTCCTTTTGCAAGTTAGTGGTACGGCAAAGCTAGGGTGGTGTCCCATTGGCGCCTCCACCAGAACTAGCGTCCTGGCTTCGACGGCTCCCACCTACGCTTCACAAGCAAAACCGTATCACAGCGACAGGCTGTAGTAAAGCTCCACGGGGTCTTCGCTCCCTTCTGGAAGGTACTGGACTATGCGCCAGTAAGTCAATTTCACCGGTTTCCAAGCGGGGACAGTAGCGCTCTCGTTAAGCCACTCATGCAAGCCGCCAATTAAGCGGCAAGGTATTACGCTACCTTAAGAGGGTCATGGTTACCCCCACCCCCGCCGTTTAGCGGTCCTTCGCCCCATTGAAATAGGTTTTCAGATACCGCCACTGGGCAGGATTCGGCGACCATACACATCCTTTCGGACTTGCGGTCTCCTACGTTTTTATTAAACAGTCGGAGCGCCCTAGTCACTGAGACCTGCTTTTCACAAAGCAGGCACCCCTTATACCGAAGGTACGGGGCTAATTTGCCGAGTTCCCTCGCCTGGATTTAGCCGACACACCTTGGCTTACTCAGCCAGGGGCACCTGTGTCAGTTCTCGGTACGGTTCCCCAAACTACATCTCATATCTCTTTTCACGGGCACTCGAGCTCAATAAAATCCATCTAAAACGATAGACCTATCACGCTTTGACTAAGTTCTCACCATGACGGTACTCCCTTAGCTTAATACGCTTAGACAGACAGACGAGTCTGTAAAATCTACCCGAATGCGTTAAAATATGAGCAAATGTTTGAGAAGTACAGGAATATTAACCTGTTTCCCATTCGGCAACTTCAATTAAGGGTTGCCTTAGGACCGACTAACCCTCGACTGATGGACATCGTCGAGGAAACCTAGCCCTTTCGGTGGTAGAGATTCTCACTCTACTATGCTGCTACTTTTCCCAGGATTCTCGTTCGAACGCGGTCCACTTGATCTTACGACCAAACTTCTACCCACGCACGACGCCCCCCTACTCATCTCCATTTAGGAGTGCTTACGTATCGGTGGTTAACTTAGCCCCGTCCATTTTCAAGGCATACAATCTCGACCAGTGAGCTGTTACGCTATCTTTAAAGGATGGCTGCTTCTAAGCCAACCTCCTGGTTGTCTGAGACCGTAAACGCTTTTTGTTCTTTGACACTTAGCTAACACTTTGGGACCTTAACGCAAGGCTGGGTTGTTTCCCTTTCGGACATCAAGTTTACCCCAGATGCCCTCACTACCCTGATTCTACGATGAATACACATTCGGAGTTTAACAAGGCACCGAGGAATTTCTTCCCCTAAGCGCCCAATTAGTGCTCTACCGTGTACTCCATCTCATCAGAGATCTACCTGCGGGTAGTCTCGGGGGGAACCAGCTATTGCCAGTCTAGATTGGTCTTTTGCCCCTATACGCAGCTCATCTCAACGATTTGCACATCAGTACGAGTTCGGTCCTCCACCCCACTTTCATGGGGCTTCAACCTGGCCACGCATAGATCGGCTGGCTTCGGGTCTCGTGGTAATGACTACAGGCGAGCACACCTTGTCCCTTGTTTCCTGCGGACATTTGCTTTCGCTGCGGCTTCAGGCCTTAAGCCCTTAACCTCGCCATCACCAGGAACTCCCTGGGTCATTATTCAAAACGAACGACAAGACATTGCTCCACTATCTAAGATAGTTTCGTCGCTTTCATGCCTTATCAGTCTGTAACCATTTGATTTCATGCTCTTTGCACCTCCCGCAAGGGGTACTTTGCAACGTTCACTCACGCTACTATTGCACTATCGGTCTCGAGTAGTATTTAGGGTTGGAAGTTTATGCCTCCCGTATTCACGCGCGATATCCAACGCACGTTACTCTGGATACCCAAAAATCTCCCACTGGTTTACCTCTACAGGACTATCACCCTCTATGGTACCTCTTTCCAGAGGACTTCGAGTTTGCCAGTTTGGGAGTAAATGAGTCCAAACTCCACATCTCCCCTAGTTCGTCGCTAAGGGATTCGGTTTGCCCTATTGGGTGTTCGATCGCCTTTACTAACCCAATCTCAATTGATTTCTTTTCCTCTGCCTACTAAGATGTTTCAATTCGGCAGGTTCCTCTTCGCTGACGCGAATATCGCCGAAGCGATAGGATGTCCAATTCGGTAATCTCCGTATCAAAGGCTCCTTGCGCCTACACGGAGTAATATCGCGGCTTGGCACGACCTTCATCAGCTCTCGAGCCGAGCAATCCACCAAATGGCGTAGCACTGGCTCAATTTACGTCCAGGTTGCGTATGCAATCCATTGCATGGAATTCGCAATGGGACGATCATCAACCGCATCTGCGAAGATTGGGTCTACGTCCTTACCATCCAATTTACCAACAAATTGGATGGCGTTTTCTTACCTGTTTGAAATAGGAAAATCGGAATGGACCGGATGGGATTTGAACCCATGGCCTCCTGCTTGCAAAGCAGGCGATCTTCCGCTGATCTACCGGCCCTTACAAATATATTTAAGGGTAAGGACCGAGGAAATTCGATAAACCTTAATATACTTTTTGATCGACGTGATTATAGTGTTTAATTCACCCATCAATGTTAATCGTAGGAGGTGATCCATCCGCAGGTTCCCCTACGGATACCTTGTTACGACTTAGCCCCGCTCACTAAGCCTAAGTTTGAACGCAGCAACTAGCTGCATCCTCACTCAGACCCAATTCGCATGGCTTGACGGGCGGTGTGTGCAAGGAGCAGGGGCGTATTCACCGCGGAATGTTGATCCGCGATTACTACGGATTCCAACTTCATGAGGGTGAGTTACAACCCTCAATCCGAACTATGACTAGGTTTCGGGATTACCTTCACCTTTCGGTGTCGAAACCCATTGTCCTAGCCTTTGTAGCGCGCGTGTAGCCCGGGGGATTCAGGGCATACTGACCTACCGTTGCCCTCGCCTTCCTCTGACTTATCGCCAGCGGTTTCTCTAGTGTGCCTAGTAAGCGAACTTACCAGTTGCAACTAAAGATGAGGGTCTCGTTCGTTGTCTGACTTAACAGAACGCCTCACGGTACGAACTGACGACGGCCATGCACCACCTCTCGGAAAATCAGGCAAGGTCATCAGCCTGGCCTTCATATAACCGTCGCCCCCGGTGAGTTTTCCGGCGTTGAATCCAATTAAACCGCACGCTCCACCCGTTGCGGTGCTCCCCCGCCAATTCCTTTAAGTTTCAGTCTTGCGACCGTACTCCCCAGGCAGCTCGCTTAACAACTTCTCTCCGACACTAGTTGGGCTCGGAGCCCGACTAACATCAAGCGAGCAGCGTTTACACCCTGGACTACCGGGGTATCTAATCCCGTTTGCTCCCCAGGGCTTCGTCCCTCACCGTCAGACCCGTTCTAGCTAGACGCCTTCGCCACTGGTGGTCCCCCTAGGATTACAGAATTTCACCTCTACCCCAGGAGTACCTCTAGCCTCTCCCGGTCCCAAGTTGAACAGTCTACCCGGAATTCGTACGGTTAAGCCGTACGATTTACCCAGGCATTTATAGAACCGGCTACGGACGTTTTAGGCCCAATAATAGCGGCCACCACTTGAGCTGCAGGTATTACCGCGGCGGCTGGCACCCGTCTTACCCAGCTCTTACTCTCTCTGTTTTTTAGACAAAGAAACAGCTGACTCTTACGAGCCAGCACTTGGGATTCCCTCGTCGTGCTTTCGCACAGTGCGAAGTTTTCGCGCCTGCTGCGCCCCGTAGGGCCTGATATCGTGTCTCAGATATCATCTCCGGGCTAGTGCTCTCACAACCCGTATCCGTCGTAGGCTAGTCAGGTAGTTACCCTGACTACAACCTGATAGTCCGCAGACTTATCCTTAGGCGATAAATCTTTCAATCTAAAAGCATTCCAGCAGTCTAGATCTATGGAGTATTATTCTCAGTTTCCCGAGGGTATCCTCCACCTAAGGGCAAATTATCTACGTGTTACTGAGCCGTCTGCCGAGGGCCGAACCCTCACGACTCGCATGGCTTAGTCGAATCCCAATAGCAGTGACCTCTGGCAGGATCAACCAGAATCTGGCACACTATTATTAGATATTATGAATTGGTGGGTGAATTAAATATCACCAACACGTCGATCGTCAGATTCAAGAGTGCGCAAGACGTCTACCTCAGAACATCTTGATTTTCTTGAACCTCCACATCCATTCTGTTGCCCAGATTTGAAATGGCCTAGTCATCGAATGTCGCGATGACATACTCTCATAGGCCGACCGGAAAGATCCGGGACAGTATATTTATGAGGTTATTTATTGAGGTAACCTCACGGTATATAATTATCATATATAAACCTTACATATATTTTTTACGCTCGCATCACCCGAAGTTTTAAATATAGATACTAGTTGTCGTCGCGCACTCTTCAATCTTCCTGTTTTGTAAAAAAAAAATTTCATATACATCTTTAATGGTTTAGAGGTAGTTGATTAATTTTTTTAGATTTGGATTTACCAGTCGTTGATTACGGACGAAAAAAATTCCCTCTAACAACTCGACCTCCGCCACATATTCATTAAAGTGTTCCTTAAATCGGTCACTGAATCTTTTCGCTGCAATAAGATCAGGTGCGTAGAAGGAAAAGATCCCATCGCAAGACCCATGAACATACTCTATATTTTCCATAACGATATCTGACCCGGGGACAAGGTCATCTAATCGAGTCGATAGCATCTCATGCATAACTTTCTGGTCAATCGGAGTGGTGCTGCGTTTCATCATCATGATAAAATGTTTCATATTATATCGTTCTTGTTCGCAGACAGCAATATAACCCCAGATGGTTTTTTCTTCCTCAAGTTTTTTTATTATCCTCCAGACTTTCTGTCGAGAAAAACCACATTTTTTTGCGATGTTATCGATACTTGCATGTGCACTTACTTGCAGAATATCAAGTATCTTTTTTTCATCTTCAATTAATCGTGTTTGACTACTTTTTGGCATTATTATCACATTTCAGAAGGCTGTTCGTAAAACAGAGTAACAAACTAAAATTAAAAAAGGTTTGTATTGTTACTTCCCCTTGTTATCAGAATGGACTGAGCGGGATTTGAACCCGCGGCCTCCGCCTTGCGAAGGCGGCGATCTTCCGCTGATCTATCAGCCCGTCTTTTGGACAGGGATAAAAAAGAAAGAGTATATGATTGTTTGCTTTGAATCGGACTATTTCATAGAGACAAGTTGATGTTGTTTGGCTGTCTTTAATGCTTCGACGACTGCAAGTTTTTCCCCCATCATGAATTTTTCTAGCGCACCACCACCAGTGCTGATATGGGAGATCTTTCCCCGCAGCTTCATCTGTTCAATGGCGGCTACCGTATGACCTCCTCCAGCTATTGAGAATGCTTTTGATCGGGTAATACAGGTGAAGATTTCTTCGGTGCCTTTCCTAAACAAGGGATTTTCATACACCCCACAGGGTCCTGAGATGAAAATCGTTTTTGCCGGTGTTAAGAATTGTTCATACTGGTGAATCGTTTTTTCACCGATATCATAAAGATTACATTCTGATGGAAGGTTTTCTACAGAGATTTCTTTTCGTTTCCCATTCTCATCAAAAGCAAAATCTACGGGAAGATGGATTTGTTTTTCGAATTTTTTGTACACGTTTTGAATTTCATTGAAAATCTCCGGTGTTCCTTCCTCACCAAACGCTTCTTCGTTCTTCTGACCAAGGTGTATCCCTTTTGCTTTTAGAAAAGCATTCGCGGTCAATCCGGTGAGAAGTACATGATCTGCCGTCTTGTTCGTCAGTAGACGGTCGATGGTGACGATCCCATCAGCAAATTTCGCTCCACCGAAGAGGAACACACTAGGTTTTTCCGGGTTTTTTACGACCTTTTCAAGCGAGGTGAGTTCTTTTTCCATGAGTCGGCCTGCCGCCGAGGGAAGAACAGCAGTAAATCCAGTCAGGGAACATTGGGCGCGATGCGCTGCGGCAAACGCATCATTCACATAGAAATCAGCAAGCGGTGCGAGGTTCTTCACCAGATCAGATTGTGCATGTTCCTCTGGCTTTTTCTTCTCAGTTTCCCCGGCGAACTTCCGTACATTATCAAGGAAGACGACCTCCCCAGGGTTCATAGCATGTATCGCCTGTTTTGCTTTTTCCCCGTAAATATCCTGGATAAAACGTACTGGTTGACCAAGTAGTTTCTGAAGCATCTCTGCATGCTTCTGCAGGGAGATGAAATCCCAGCTCCCTTGTTTACCTTGATGAGCGAGAATCACTGTTTTTGCTTTTTTATTCACCAGCTCTTGGATGGTTGGTAACGCGAGTCGAATCCTTGTATCATCTGTAATATTCAGAGTTTTTTTATCCAGCGGCATGTTGAAATCTACTCGAAGTAAAACTGTTTTATTTTCGACATTAAAATCATCTAACGTGTTATATTCTTTCATGACATTCAACCTCCTCTACTACCCTATATCTTGTGTTTTTATTTAAAGATATAGTCACCAGAATGAAAAAGGAAAAAAAAGGGTATGAAGCTTCGTGGTTAGTTTTTATACGTCTCTATCGGAACGAGACGTTCTTTGAACATATAATTAATCAAATCCACGATCCGACAGGAGTACCCCCATTCGTTATCATACCAGGAGAAGATCTTCGCAAAGTTTCCTTTCTCCCCGATGGTTTTAGTCATAAGACCATCGATGATCGCTGAGTGTGGGTTGCCAACGATATCAACAGACACCAGAGGCTCCTCGGTGTATTGAAGGATACCTTGTAACGAGGTTTGTGACGCTTGTTTGAATGCAGCGTTGATTTCTTGTGCCGTCGCTGGTGTTTTTAACATGCAGGCAAAATCCGTAATGGACCCATCTGGGGTGGGAACACGCAAGGCTATCCCATCGATTCTTCCTTTAAGATCAGGGATCACTAAGGAGACTGCTTTGGCCGCCCCGGTCGTAGTAGGGATGATAGATACTGCTGCAGCACGCGCTCGACGTAGATCCTTATGAGGAAAATCAAGGATACGCTGGTCACCGGTGTAGGAGTGCACCGTGGTCATAAACCCTTGGTCAAC
The DNA here is from genome assembly GCA_025457885.1 of Thermoplasmatota archaeon. Taxonomy (GTDB): domain Archaea; phylum Thermoplasmatota; class E2; order DHVEG-1; family DHVEG-1; genus SM1-50. The sequence goes on from JALOTN010000036.1 coordinate 7,372, forward strand.
CCCAAATTTATCATGAAGCACCTTCACAGGGGGCGCAAGGCTATTCGTAGTACAGGATGCCATGGAGATGATATGGTGTTTACTGGGGTCATACATCTTTTCGTTTACCCCAAGAACGACGGTAAGGTCAGGTTCTTTCCCTGGGGCTGAGATGATGACTTTTTTTGCTCCCGCTTCTAAATGCTTTCCTGCACCCTCCCGAGAACGGAAGACACCGGTTGATTCAACAACCACATCAGCATCAAGTTTTCCCCACGGGAGATTCGAGGGGTTCACCTCTGAAAAGAACGCGATCAGATGACCGTTTGCTTCGATTCCCTCTGGTTTTGCAACAACATCCCCACAGAACTTCCCATAAATCGAATCATATTTTAGAAGATGAGCAAGAATCTCCGTGTTCCCCAAATCGTTTACCGCGATAATCTCAAATTTCTTCCCATATTGGGAATGCTGTAACGCGGATCGTAGTACGTTTCTTCCTATTCGCCCAAAACCATTAATCGCTACTCGGATCATCTCCAAACCAACTCATCCGACAAACAGGTGAATATTATATAAGTTTTCCGACAAGATAGGTTTCTTTCGCATCAATTATTTTAACACGAGCGAAAGACCCAATATCGATTGGTTCTGTGATGACCACCTGTTTGTAGCTGTCTGTTCGTGCAGTGACTGTCCTTTTTTTTCCCGGCTCAGTCACTAAGACATGATAGGTTTTTCTGAGATGTTCTTTGTTTTTTTGAAGCGTTATTTTTGCACAAAGCTCTGCTGTCTGTCGTGACCGATCTTTTACTACATGAGTCGGGATACGACCGAGCATTTTTTTTGCAGGAGTCAGCGGTCGAGCGGAGAATCGTGTGATGTTGATAATATCTGGTGTTACGTCCTTTATCAATTGTAAGGTGTTGTCGAATTGTTCCTCAGTTTCGGTGGGAAAACCAAGAATCACATCAGTTGAAAGAGTCAAATTTGGAACCGCGGACCGAAACAGGAAGATCATCTCTTTGATTTGTTGTACGGTGTACCCTCGGTTCATTTTTTTTAAAATATCATTGTCCCCTGATTGAACAGGGAGATGAAGGAATTTGTAGACCTTTGGATGCTGATACGCAGAGATGATGGACGTAAGGTTTTTTTGTGCTGTCAAAGGATTCATCATCCCAACACGAATTCGGAAGAAGCCTTCAATGGCACTGATTTTGTGTAGCAATACTCCAAGATTCGTCCTGGTATCAAGACCATACGATGCAGTATCCTGGGCAGTGAGCTGTATCTCTTTGCATCCTTGTTTGAGTGCAGAATAAACGTCTGAGACGATTTCATCAGAAGGAAAACTGCGAAGAACACCACGAGCAAAATGGGTGATACAATAACTACAAGAAAGCGTGCATCCTTCCGCTATTAAGATAGGGGCGATTGGTGAATCATAAAATCGTGGGAGTGCAGATTTTTTTGTTTCTAAAAAAGCAGGGTTGTTTCCCTGTACTATATCATTAATATATTGTATATATTGTGAGGGTAACAGCAAAGCCGCAGGTACGATTGATTTTATAAGGTCCGCTTGGACCGCAGGCATACAACCAGTCACCACGATTTTTTTCTGTGTTTTAGCGAACTCTTTCAACCGGGATAGCATCCGCTGTTCTGTAGTGCCAATCACCGTACATGTCAGAAGGATGATGACGTCAGCAGGAGTTGTTTGAGTGATAATCTGATGACCCTGTTCTTTGAGGAGACCAAGCAACAACCGCTCATCACTTTTGTTTGCGGTACACCCATAGGCCTCAACATAAATCTTCATGGTAAAAACGCGAAGTGACCATGCCTTATTTAACTGCTTCTGTCACCCGCTTCAGGACAAAGTCTTTGGAGAGGTTTGATAAAAAGAACCCGGCACGGGGTCCTCGTTCCTGCCCAAGGATGATTTGATAAATAGCGGTAAACGCGGTTTTAATCGGGATCGTTGTTTCCTCGGAGATCGCATAGATAGTATTGTGAATCGTTTCAGGATCCCAGGTTATAGTTGGGATTTTTTCTTTGAACAGCAGGAGTATCTTTTTTTGTTCCTCTGAAAGAGTGATCACAGGCAGGTTTTCTTTGACTTCGAACTTCACCTCGTCAGGTGCAAAAGTACTTAACCAGAAACGAACATGGTCCGCCCGCTGATGGAGATGATCTTCGTCTTCTTTGGACAGTTTCTTTGGAAGCTGCCCGGTTCGGATTAAAATCTCTTTTACCTCCGTCCATGTTTTCACAATCTGATTTAAAGTCACCAGATGACGATAGGGGAGATGCAAAGGCATCTTCGTAGGGATATGATACGGCTGAGACAGCTCATAAATCTTCTTGAACTCCTTCATCCCTTTGATTTCTGTTTCTTTGCCGAAATACACTTCTTCTTCTTTGTCATATTCATCAACAAGAGTAAGGAGCCCAAGACCAGAGTCAAACACGATATGTCTGTTGGGCTGGTTCCTCATGATCAAGAACCGAAGTACCTCAGGGGGAGTCATCCGAAGCATGTCTTCCCCACTCACGGCGGTTCCCTTGGAGCTATGCATCGCCCCCATTCCTTTTAACAGGATGAACTCGTAGACAAGTACTCCCGGGGGAGGGTAATGATAGACCTCTTCAGAGATTTTCGCACCAGTCTCTCTGGTGCCACCAACCGTCGCATGATCTTTTCCACAAGGTTCAAAGGTGACTCCAAGCATCCTCCAACGTGCTGGCCAGTCCACCCGCCAGGGGAGTTTTCCTTGGCCTCCTTTTCGGATGTCGATTTCCCCAGCATGCCCACAATCACAGGTATATTCCACATTCGGATATTCATATAGTGTTGGATGGGTGGTAGAAAGCCGACCACATTTCTCACATTTCACGTTGAAGGGCAACCAGTCATTCGGCATCTTCCGACCGGAGAGCGTCTCAAGAATATGTCGAATCTTCGTAGTATTTTCTAAAGCAATCTGAATCGATTCGTTGTACTCTCCTTTCACATACATCTCACTTGCACGATACACCCGAGGATTCACCCCGATAGTATGCAATGAATCTAAAAAAGAGCTGAGATAATGATCCGCATAACTCTGATGATTTCCACAGGGACAGGGAATCTCTGAGAGCGGTTTGCCCACAAACTCTTGATACGATGAGGGAAGATGAGGATACACCTTCCGTAAGGGGTCGTAATCATCACAGATGTAGATAAAATCAGCATCCACGCCTTTCTCAACAAGACAACGATAGACCGCATCTGTCGTTAGAATCTCCCGCATGTTCCCAATGTGAATCGGACCTGAGGGAGTAATCCCTGTGGCAAGAACATGCTTCGTTTGTTTTTTCAGTAATTCTTCTGCTAAAACATCCGCCCAATGCATAAGGAAATCTCCCAATGATGAACGCGTTAGAGTGCCCGTGCTCGTATCAGACTGCGCAGCGGCACACCGCCGACTTCGTTCATGGATCGTTTATTCAACAGACAGACACATAAGACAGGATTGCCTTTCTCTGCTTTTACTGCTTTAATCGCACTTTTTAAGGTCTCACCAGTACCAATGACATCATCGACAAGAATCACATTTTTATTCGCAATCGTCGCATAGTTCGACCCAAATGCACCTGTCTTCTCATGATGAGGACGGAACACGGCCAGATCAAGACCAAGCTCTTCAGCCACATACGTTGCAAAAGGAATCCCATTGATAGCGATACCAACAATCACTTCGACATCCATCTCCTTCTTTTCCATTTCCTCAAGGATGATATCAGATAAGGCATAGGAAATCGATCCAATCCGGGTCGGAGACACCCCTATAGAGCGCCAGCCAACCTTCAACTCACCTTCTGGTTTTTTCTCCTTCCCACGGGTCAGTAACCATGCCGTGGTTTCCTTTGATACATTCAGTTCCTCAGCGATCTCATAATCAGTAAGTCCACTCTCTTTATACTTTAAAGCTTTTTTAATAAGAGAATCTGTCTCTTTCATATCAAAACATCCTCAAGATTACGTATCATCCGACGATATTTAGATGTTTGCTCTTTTCCCCTAAAATCTGTGAAAAAAAGCATCGTAAACCTAAAATACCAAAAGAACATGCTGTATTTCAACGTGATTCTATGGCACAAGAGAAAAAAGGAGAAGGATTTCACTCTGGAGCCGGTCTAATCCGGTACTTCGACGCAGAGGAAAAAACCGCATTTAAGATTCCACCATGGTTTGTTGTTTTTGCATGCATCGCGACAGCGATTGTTGTGATTGCAGTCCAGTTGTGGAAACCGCTCTAAAATTTTTTTTAATTTTATTTTTTCATTTTCTGTATTGTGAGTTCTTTTGCCCGTTGTAACGCATCGTGTATTTTATCCTTGTTTGGTCCACCACATTGCGTGAGTCTTGGTTTTCCCCCACCACTACCACCAAGTATTTTTCCAAGCTCGGAAGCAAACAATCGCAGGTCGATGTCTACATCCTCTGATGCTGCTGAGACGAGTTTTTTTCCATCATAGATATGAACGATGTAGCCAGATTCTTGTATAATTGCTCCAGCGATGGTAATAGCGTCACTGTCACAAATCCCTGTAACGAGCTTTAGAGATGTTTCAGGGATTATAATCGCATCGTGCTTCAATTGATCGACAGCTTCTGTGGAGACCATTTTTTTCTGTTTTTGTGTGGTTTTCCATTCGTTGAATAAATGAGTGCTCGCATCAAAGAGGGTGTTTACTGTTGTCTTGTCTTTTTTGTTGGATTCCTGCAAGAATCGTTGGAGTGTTTTTTCCAGTTGGTCGGCTGAGACGGAGAAGAATTTCTCGGTCTCTCGAAGCTGTTCGGGGATATTCTCATGGTGAGTAATTTGATAGGTTGATGAGAGCAGTTTGGTCACTTGTTGGTAGAGTTTTTGTTCCTCTTTTTGGTAGGCGTCAGCCATTTTTCCTGCGGCGAAGGTGATTCGATTCACCCCATCGGCAATCCGTTCGGTTTTCAGGATGCGAACTTTCTCAATTTCTTTGGTGTTGTTCAAATGAGTCCCACCACAAGCTTCGACATCGATGCCGGGGATGTTGAGTACTCGAATGAGGTTCCCGGGAGGCACTCCCCCTTGGTACAGTCGAAATCCATGAGTTCGTTCTGCATCGTTTCGTTTCATCACTTTTTTTTCCACAGGGACTGCTTCTCTAATGAACTCATTTGCGACCTGCTCAATTTTTGGGATTTCATCCTCTGCAATAGGCTTGTAATGGGCAAAATCGAACCGAGCTTCAGTGACCGCTAATTGGGATCCCGCCTGCCAGATGTGTTCCCCGAAGAGTTTTCGAAGTGCCCCGTTAACCACATGAGTGCCGGTATGATGTTTCATCAAGGTATATCGATGATCCCAGTCGATTTTCCCATGGACTTTTTTCCCGCTTATGGTCTTGGCCTTTAGAACATGGATGATGGATCCCCCTGTTTTTTCGACATGGATGACTGGTATTGATGTTCCATCGATAATGAGCTCACCGGTATCCGCTGGTTGACCTCCTCCGTCTGGATAAAACGCGGTGTTATCAAGGATTACTTCAATACCACGGGGTGTTGTTTGTTGCCAAAGGATGGTGGCATCGAATTCTTTTATGTAATGATCATCGTAGTAGAGCGGATGGGTTTGGGGAAGATTGGTTTGGATGTCCTGGGTTTCTTCGTCAATTTTTTCATGGGAATGAATCTCTGCAATCATTGAATCGAAATTCGGAGGAATGGTTACCGTGATGTGTTCCTTTTGGGCGATGTTCTGGACGACATCGGGAGGCATCCCATGAGTATCATACAGCATGATAAGAGCAGAAGAATCTATGGTTTGTTTTTCCTTCAGAATTCTCTTGATAAGCCCTTCACCCTTGGAGAGTGTTTCTGAGAATCGCCGTGTCTCAATGTCTAAGATTTCGTTGATCTGGTCTTTTCGTTTCATTAATGAAGGGAATTCTTTTTCAAGGAACCTGAGTTGCTCTTCAACAAGTTGTTGTAATGTGTAATGAAGTTGTAATTTTTCTATTAAACGAAGAGACCGTCGGATGATTAATCGTGCGAGATACCCTGCTTTGACGTTGGAAGGAACAATGCCGTCCCCAAGCATGAAGGATAAACATTTCGTGTGGTCCGCAAGGGCATAGATACTTTCCGTATCTGATGTGTCTTGAAGTGATTCCTTGATGAATAAAAGCATTTTTGGAAATGCAGTCTCATAAACGGTTGGTGAACCGGTTGTGAACCAAGCGATCCGTTCCAGACCATAACCTGTATCCACGATATTCAAGGGATTAGGTGAGTACTGTTTCCCTTCCAATGTGGTTGTCCCCTTTGTATCCTCTTTCATGTTCATGAAAACGAGGGTTGCTATCTCGAGTCCCCCCGCAAGGACTTCTACACAGGGTCCTGCGTTTCCACCACCAATCCAGAGTTGTTCTTTGTAGTTAATCGCTTCTCGAGGGATGCCGATTTTTTTCTGGAAAAATTCATCGCAGTAGGCAACTGTTTCTTCTTTCCAGTAGATTTCATTTGTATTCTTGTTAAACGCATGATGCCCCATCATTTCAAAAGTGGTCAAATGTCGACCGCTCTTTCCTACGATATCGAGATCATTGAGTCTGATGCAGGGTTGTGAGATGACCAGGGGGTTAGCTGGGGGAGGGACCACTCCTGACGTCACATGTGGTTGAAAGTCTGCTATTGAAGCAATGGTTAAGTAAATATCAGAGCGCCATCGGGCTACTACGGGGCAGCGTTGTCCGGTCTCTGGGTATTGGAGACGTGAATGACCGTGCGTTTCAAAAAACGAAAGAAAGCTTTCACGAACCTCTGCGAGAGTCAATGGTTTTTTTACTAGTGATTTACCAATAAAGCTGAATTTCACGCAGGGTTGATCACCGCAACACTCCGTGTGCGGATCCAAAGTCCAGAAATAATCCCCGCAAACTTTACATTTCTTTCGTTTAAATCCATTGATATGGAAAAATTCTAAGTCATATTCCTTTTGCATGTTCGATTCTGTCATAGGTCTTAACTGGTTTGGTATAGACAAATGGTATAAAGTTTTATCTTCGAATACAACAGATACTCTGCTAGAGTAGGAGAATTGTTTTTATGAAAAGCGATATATTTATAAGGTATAAGCTCCTTGAATAATATTGGGATAATATGAAGAAACTCATTCGATATGCATTCGTTGTAGTGGTGATGTTGCTTCTGAGTGCTGGGATGACCAGCGCGTTGAACAACGGATATTCTACCGAGAACACAACTACTCAAAACTCTCAGGGTAGTTATGAGATCCAATGGATGATGGAGTATGGGAACAATCCTGGTTCTGGTGCCCGGTACCAAGGACCGCAACCCATCGGAGACAGTGATAATGATGGGAAGAACGAACTACTTATCAGCGGGAGGGATTGTACCATACGTGTTATGAAATGGAGCGAAAATGCACAAACCTATACGCAGGTCCGCGCAATCCATCCACCATTGTATCCCTTTATTCATTGTGATGCTGGCGGGATGGCCATCGGAGATGTCACAAACGATGGGAAAAATGAGATTGCCGCGACTTGGTTTACGAGCGTGTATCGTTATTTTGCTTTGAAATATTGGATGATTGGGATTAATCCCTATATCTTCAACAACAATGGGGGCAGTGCAGATTGTCTAATAGGTGATTGTGACAACGATGGAAAAAACGAGTTAATTCTGAGTGGTGGACCAAGCTGGCAAGGGGACAGCCCAGTCGCGGAGATAACAGTGTTCCGATGGAATGGATTATTTTTGAAGCGAGTCGCTGAATGGAAAGACCCAGATGTTAATGGATACGTGTACATGGCAGGGCTTGGGGATGTCGATGACGATGGAGAAAATGAAATCGTCTGCGCTTACGAAAACAAGGTTATGGTATTGAATTGGGATGCCCAAAATGAGGAATTCATCCCCTTACAAATCTACAAAACCTATGGTCAGATGTCACCGTTCGGTGTCGTCTGTAAAGACTGTGATAACGATGGCAAGGCAGAGATACTCCTAAGCTACTATAACCCTAGGATTACGATCTTTAAATGGAATGGGACAGGCTACCCAATCCAGTTTGATATCACCTGGCCAGGTTGGGACCCGGTCATTGAAGGAATCGATGTCGGTGACACCGATGACGATGGTTTAAACGAGGTATGCGTTGGTGCTGGAGTGACACACATCCTGCAATGGAATGGGACCACCTACGTCGAAGAAGCAGTGCTTCCCACCTTTGGATGGATGGCAGTTGTCTGCGTCGGTGATTGTGACAATGATGGGAAAAACGAAATCAACGCAGGCAATGTTGAAGTGAGTTATGACTCAGGGGAACAGTTCACCGAATGGGTTTTTAAATACAACCCCGAGACGTAAATTACTCAACTTTTTCTTCTTTTTTTGATTTTTCAGAAGAGAAACCTATTAATATATTGTCGATATATGTATCGACAGTATCGTCAGGTAATGGATGAACATGGGAGTCAAAGAAGTACTCGCAGAAAAAATAGCCGGAGAAATCACCCTCAGCCCCAAACCAGGGGAAACATTACGAAAATGGCGAACCACCTTCAACATCGCACAAGCAGACCTCGCCAACTACCTTGGACTTGCCCAAAGCGTCATTAGCGACTATGAATCAGGGCGACGAAAATCCCCTGGTATTAATTCTGTCAAAAAAATCGTCAACGCATTCCTCGCTATCGATGAAAAAAAACACGGCGGCACCATAATACAACAATATCAATTCATGGTCAAAACACAGGATGGCATCATCGACATCATGGAATACCCCTATGCAATCCCCATGGAAAAACTCATCAAAGAAATCGACGGACGAATCGTCACCTCATCAAGCATCAGTATTGACCGATCTATAAAAGGATTCACCCTCATCGATGGAATTGAAACAATTAAAACACTCACAGCCACAAACTATCCAAATCTCTACGGATGGAGCACCGAGCGAGCATTAATTTTTACGAAGATACAATTTGGGAGAAGCCCGATGATCGCGATTCGCATCCATCCTGTGAAACCATCCCTTGTAGTGTACCATAGACCCGGAGGGGTAGACCCTTTAGCAGTGCAACTCGCAGAACGAGAAAACATCCCATTAGTCATCACAGATATGCCCTTGGAAGATCTACGAAAAAAACTGATTTCTCTTGGAAGGTGATTAATGATGGGTGATATCGTCGGACTCTGTGATATCTGCGGACGCCCAGGATCAATGTACACGTGTCAGCTCTGTGGACGATCGGTTTGTGAACGATGCTACGAACACCGTCATTTTCTTTGTATTGAATGTAAACATCTGAAACGCAGATCTGAAAGCCCCTCTCATCCTATCGATTAACCATCACCCTTCAACGAGGAGGAGAAGAATTCGATAGAATTTTATTCTATTTTATTCATTAAAAAAAAAAAGAGAGGGGGTTAATACCCCAAGACGTGCCGCAGGATGGGAAATAGATTTGGGAACATCCCCAGCAGTTGTTGGATAAACCCACGCAGGGTGAACTGATAGTCCATTGGCATGGCAACAGTCAATGTACCCCAGTCGCTTTCCGCTTCCATAGCGTCCTTTGCTTTTGCTTTCACTGTGTAGGTTCCCTTCTCAGTCCAGGTGTGTGTCACATGGATTTGAGTACCTGAGATGTATGGTCCTAACCATTCAGTTGTAGTATTGTCACCCCAGTCTATGAGATAGTAGACGTTGTGCCCGTCAAGATCGTTTGAGACGAAATTAAACAGGTAGGGGCTCCCAGGTTTTCCCTCAGCTGGACCCGTGATTTGAGGCACCTCTGGTATATTGTTGTCAGTGATTGTTACCACGAGTGCTTCTGACCAGAAGCTTCCAGCACCCCAGACGTCCCGTGCTTTCACCTTTACATTGTAGGTTCCAAGGGTCGTCCAGATGTGTTTTCCGACACCGGTAACTCCTGTGTTATAGGGACCTAGCCAACCGCTGTTGCTTCCGTCACCCCAGTCGAAGAGATAGTAGATTTGGTCGTTGTTTGGATCTGAGGCGGTACTGGTGTAGGTATATTCCACGTTCCAAATCCCAAGAGTCGGTCCGACTGGTTTTGTCGGTTGTGTTGGTGCATCACTTGGTGAGGGGGATTTGAATTGTTGGGCAGGGTCACCAAAGTAGGTACATCCTTGGATGACTGCTCGGTAACTGCCTGGCGCTGAGTTCCACGTCCAGTTGATCGCTGGTGCCATACTGTCCTTTGACCACATATGACCTTTTCCGAACTCCCAGTTCGCATAGCTCTGTGAGTTATTCTCCATATCGAAGAAGTAATCCCAGAAGAATTTCATCTGCATGGCACTGGATGAATTCGTGCTTGTGAAGGAACCCCATCCGTAACAGGTGTTATACACCACGGCGAATGCTAATTCGGTGTCTGAGTGGAACAACATAGAGTGAAGAACTCCATCATCTGCATCATCGTAATCACCACAGTGACATCCAAAGTCGGTGAGGAAGAACGGGCGGGTGTTATGATAATTGGCTTCCCATTCTGAGTCGTAGACATCTAGGGACATGGAGGGATCCGCATGGGCGACACCGCTAACGACAGTGACTTGATCCTCATTGATTTTGTTTCTGAACTTGCCAATCGCATCTCCTCCTTCCCAGCCGGGATTCGGGGTTTCCGAGGTGTATTTTATGGAGAGGTTAAATTGGTTGCCTGGGTTGTTTGCGTTCCAGGTTTCATACCCAAATTGGAATCCCATCCAGGTCGGATAGACACCATGTTCATCAGGGTCAGGTCCAAGCCAGTTGTTGGTTCCTTTAATGGCTCCATAGTCGATGAAATCATCACCTTGTGCCTGCCACCCTAACGTGCCGGTCATGAATGCAGCGTTATCAAGGTAATCATAATCCGTACTGAGAGCATAGTAGAAGCTCTTGGTCATCCAGTTAGAGACATCCTGCGGGGTGTCACAGGTGAGACGTCCGACAAAGAGTTCAGAGTAAAGATCAAATCCAAGATCTCCTTCCTCACCCCAGTAGGAATTCGCATTGGAGTTGAAGGTATTATCCAGGTTACTCCAATAGATATCTGCATCGATATCGCCTTCATAACTTGAATCCATATCACGAGCGGGGATGAAATTCGACTCTCCATCTCCTCCGATAAGGACATAACTTGTTCCCCAGTCCTCATAGGCGTCCTTACAGAACTCACGGACATGGGCTTGTTTATCATTGAACGGGTTTGAACCTTGGTAATCCGCACAGGTATCGATCTCTTCTACAGTAACTAGGGTACATGATAATCCTTCAGCTTCATGGTGGTCCATGAGGCTTTCCCAGTTGTAAGGGGTGGAACCGGTGGTATCCCAATAATCTAGTCCGTTTTGTGTGGTTGTTATGATTACATAATCATAGTTATCTGCAGGATCACAGAGCCCACCAGGGTATTCCATGATAGGTGCACCAAGATAGGTATCGGTCATTTGTGGGTTGGAAACTAAGGTTTGAATCCATTGTGCATCCTGTGGTGTGTTCCGGAAGAAGGGATTCATTTCATCTGATGGTTGTAGATTGATGGTCAGTGTCATCTCAGGGTAATATGAGAGTTGTCCAGCAGCTGGTATGTACTGCACGGGTGAAAGCCCGATATTAAAAATCGTATATCCATGAGAGTATCCGATATTGTATTGGCCATGGTTAACCGTTGGATATGGTTGATAAGACGCATACACGTCTGGATTGACCAGGAATTCCTGTTGGACGTCCATTCCGATAGGGACTTCGTTTTGATACGGAACAATTGGTTGTGTTAGCAGATTAATACCCTGTGTGGTGCATGGTATTAGTGTTCCTTCCACCACCACAGATTCAACCATGGTTCCATACGGTAGGAGAAGTTGTGTAAATTTCACGGGTAAGTCTGGTTCACCTGCTTGTTTACCAATATTTATACAACCTTGCATTTGAATTTCGGAATATACGGTGTTTTGTGCGCTGATTGATCGAACAATTGGTTCCCTAAATAAAAATGTGTAGGATACTTCATCACTATTCCATTGGTAGGAATTTTGGTTCGACATTGCCGTTGCTGTAGTCAATGCAGACATTGTCAGAAGAATGCAGAAGACTACTGAGACCTGCTTTTTACCTTTTAATATATTATTCGGTAGATTCATTTTTAGTATACCTCCATTGGAAAATAATGTCGCTGGCATTATTAAAACTTTTGATGAAATAGATGGTTCAAGTATTAAATACAGCAATTCTCATAGTTCATTCCCAGGCACAGCGTTAATCAAAAGAAATCACTTTTTATCGTTTCTCCTTTTATTCAAACTCGAAAAACTCTCTCTAAAATATCGATATTCCATATAAGCGAAATTCTTGAAATTTTTATAACAATTTTTTCATTTTAAGATTATAATTTATAAATTATTAACTAATTAAGAAAATTATATAAGGAAAAATCTACGCCTGTGACAGCAATATATTTATATAAAGACACTTATTAAGTATATCAGGGGAATTAATATGAAAAGAATTATACCTATCTGTATCGTCGGTATCTTGTTATGTACCGCCATCGGAGCTGTTGCCCAAACAAATGACACAAAAAGTACCAATCTAGAAGCAAAAGATTTCACCCACACGGTTTTTGCCGAGGATGCCACCGCCACCTGGTGCGGGTACTGCCACTACGCACGTGAAGCATTGGACGCCATCTACACCAGCCAGGATTATCCCTTTTACTATATCTGCTTAGTCGATGACAAAAACACCCATGCCGCGGCAAGAATAGACGAATATAATATCTATGGTTTCCCAACTGTTTTCTTCGATTACGGATATAAAGTCGTTGTAGGTGGATGGACGGGAGCAGAAGCAGCGTATCGGACTGCTATTAACCAATGCGGTGCTCGAACCGTTGCTAATATCGATGTGAACCTTAACGTCGCCTGGCAGGGTAATGCAGTCATGGACATCAGCGTAGATGTCACAAATAACGAGGCAACCCCCTATGTAGGTCATCTCCACGTCTACGTCTGTGAAATCGAATCATCTCTCGGTTGGAAAGATACTATGAACCACGCCTACACATTCCCATTCCTGGATTATGCGTTCAACGAAGGAATCACAATCCCTGTCGGCGAAACGTACTCCAACTCAAAAAATTGGGATGGACACGACTATAACAGCGGCATGGGCCAGACCTTCGGATCGATTCAATACGGAAACATCGCGGTGATCGCTGCCGTCTTCAACAACACCTGGCATCAAGGATACGCCTATCCACCAAGCAGCAACCCATTTAACGCCTACTACGTCGATGATACCGCAGGATTCCTTGTTGCAGACACCGGACCCTTCGTACCATACAACCCCAACCCAGCAAACGGGGCAGTCAATGTGGATATCGAAAAAGACCTCAGCTGGACAGGAGGCGGATCCCCTGGAACCACCATTACCTACGACGTCTACTTCGGAACAGCAGCTACTCCACCAATTGCTGTCCATAACCAATCAGCAACCACCTACAACCCAGGAACACTTGCGTATACCACCAAATATTACTGGAAGATCGTCGCCTGGGACCAGAACCAACACTCCGCAGCAGGACCCATCTGGTCATTTACCACTATTACAAACCCCAACAGCCCACCAGACACACCAACCATCACCGGACCTGCGAAGGGAGCACCGGGAAGCACCTATAAATACACGATCACTGGCACTGACCCTGATGGGGACATGGTCTCCGCTTATATCGTATGGGGTGATGACACTATCACCGATTGGACCGAATTCCACGACTCCGGAGAAGCATTCTCTATCACCCACTCCTGGGCAGAAAAGGGAACCTACACGGTTCAGGTGAAGGTAAAAGACGAAGCAGGCGCTGAAAGCGACTGGGCAACACTGGAAGTAAAAATGCCTACTAGCTATGAACCAAACAGCCCCTTCCTGCATTGGCTCCTGGAACATTTCCCCAATGCATTCCCGATACTCCGTCATCTTCTCGGAGTGTAGAAGGCTCACCCCTTCTCTTTCTTTTTTTTTAAAAACAAAAAATTTTTTATCAGAGGTTCTTCATCGATTTTTAAGGATTAATCACTGAAATACCAAATGCATTATTTCACAACATCCTCTAGACAAAATTTGAGATTCTCTGAAGAATAGGAACCGACTCTGGAATTAAACTGGCATTTGTTTGGCCTCGCTCCCCAATAGTGTGATACTTCTATTTTTCTATAAGAACACACTTCGAAGGGTGATAAACATCGGAACCTTCATCAAAGGACTAATCACCGCAGCAAATGCCTTCAAAGAACCAATCCTTTATACAAACGATACATACCGCTATCGTCAGTTTAAAAGTATTTCTCGCTCCAACAAAGGATTGCGTCGTTGTCAGAGAATACCCTAACTAGAGCTTAGAGGACACCCAAAAGAAAATGAAAAACATCAACAGGACAAAGGAAAACTGGGGAATAACTACTCTAATTATATCAAAAGACCTACGGATAATAAACAACCTCTGTAAAGAGGATCTTACTCTGATTGTGAACAATCCTATAAGAAGAGCAATCGGCGGATCTACCTTATTAAAGTCTCATCATACCAATCTTTCCCTTATCACTTTTTTAAGATAATTAGCGGAAACTTTCCAGCAAGAAACAGGATTCCCAAGAAAATGAAGACATCCTTTTTTACTGCTCTGATTGAAGCAGAGACTGAGAAAGACGCAGAAAACCCGCTCATCCATTTAGAAAAAACCATGATCTAATTAGGACTTAATACCAACTAAGAGAAGATTTTAAAAAAATGAGTTCTAAGACACAAAGCACCTCACAGTTTTCACAATGACCTATCGCAAGCTGGTTCCAAATACTATTGCCATACATTGCTACAGCCTGCCCATGATAAGCTACTATTGTAAACTCAGGGGAACCTTGTAAGAACAACCAAATAAGACCACACATACGGACCGTGTCTACCACCTACTTTATGAACAGTGATATACTAAAAATATTTTTTTTACATCTATAGCAGTTCATAGAAAATGAAACCCCTCGTATTTTACCATAGCTTAAGGAGGGTACATCATCACCAACAGGCCAATCGCTACAGGGAGGGATATCTCATTAAGACGAAACGCTTCAACATATCTGTAAAATCATATCTTATGAGAATTCCAAACACGATCGCGATGCAAATTCAGCTCGCTATATGTCGATCAATAAACGAAAAGCGCCTCTGAGAGTCTAGGATACACGCACCAGGAAAGAATATTCAATTTTATATTCATTCAATGTTGAGTAAAACTTGTATGTCTCATAAAGGGTAAACGAAAAAATAAGGTGAACCAATAGAAGGAAAAAAAAAGAAAGAAGGAGTGGGTATATCCTTCCAGTCTTACTCAGTGGTTTGCTGATTAAACAGCACTGTTGGGAAGAGCTGCTGTGTCATGCTACCGAATTGGAATTCCACGGGCAGGGCAATACTCCAGCTTGCCCAGTCGCTTTCCATATCCATGGAATCCTTCGCCTTCACCTTGACAAGGTACTCCCCGGTCTCAGTCCAGGTGTGGGTGACATGGATTTGAGCTCCTGAGATATAGGGTCCTACCCAGTCAGTAATCGTCCCATCACCCCAGTCCACATAATAGGAGATGGTCTGATCCTGCGCATCTGTACTCATGATATTGAACAGGTAGGGTTTGTTT
>JALOTN010000037.1 GCA_025457885.1 Thermoplasmatota archaeon
CTCATTCAGGTTCGATGGCGGATATTTCTCATCAAAAACCAAGAGGTCGTTGGTTGATTCTTTCAAAAAGACATATTGGACAGGGTGAAACAGGTTTGCTGTTGGGTATAAATCAACATAAAGGACATACCCTTGGGTTGGTGCAATAAAAAGTGGTCCTTTGGTTGTAAGAATTTTCTGGCCAGCAGAAATTGGCCCCCAAACATACGAAAGAACGTTTTGGTCATCGTATGATAGGTGGTTTAAGATATATTCCGCGATTTCCTCATTCTGAACCTTTGGTGAGATTGCAACGATTGCCGTCGCGCAGGTTGTTATGAGGAGTACACCAGCTAACATTATTACTTTTAACATTTTCTTTTGTATGCTCTTCAAGATTGGTATCCCCCTAAGGATGTACAGTAGAATCAATGGATGGGTTTAAATCAGTATCGCTTGACATGCATTCCTGATATCTTCCATATCTCGTATAAGATAAAAGAAAAAAAGAAACGCCTCGACTAGGTTTTTAATATCGATTGTCACTATAATAAGGGTTTAAATAACGGATAGGAGGTTTTTTATATCATTTCTGTATTGATAGATGACATTGGGAGGCGAAATACATGCTTCAAGGAAAGGTCATCATCGATTTTGAATATGATGAGAAAGAAGAGCGCTGTCATTGGGAATTGAGGCAAGAGGGCAAAGACCTCTTAGAAAAGGATGACCTCATCCAGTTGCTTCAACATTGCATCTCAGAATATATGACAGACTAGGATATGTGTCAAGTCATTCTTGAAGGAGAATCGTGATTTTTGGATACCAGTTATAGACTCCACCATAGTTGGTCGTGGAGTTCAGTGTCTCCCACGTCAGCTCTGCATATCCCGGAAAGATTTGAGTATACAGATGAT
The DNA here is from genome assembly GCA_025457885.1 of Thermoplasmatota archaeon. GTDB lineage: Archaea > Thermoplasmatota > E2 > DHVEG-1 > DHVEG-1 > SM1-50. Next base: position 897 of record JALOTN010000037.1, read on the forward strand.
TTTCATCCTTGAGATGTGCCGTGCATTCGATAGACTGACCGGGAGTTAGAGTAAAATCACCGGTCGCTTGGCATAATTCATTCTGCATGATACGTTCAAACACCAGTTGGTCTTTATTGTTCCTTGTTATAAAGATGGTCACAGTCATCCCATCAGTGTTTTTTTGAATAGGGTGTTGCTCTGCATCAAGAAACTGGATATTGACTGCGACCATGATGTTTACCGAGACTTGGTCTTGTTTCATGATGAGTTGGTCGCAACCACTCAGACAGACCGTGATAAGAAGAAACCCTATGCTAAAGCATCGTATCGTAGGGTACATCGATGTCGTCCTCACAAGATTTGATAGCGGTTTAGGGTTTAAATAGAATATTCTAAGGGGAGGTTCTGAGGTAATTACTATGATTCAATATTTTTGAAGTAAGAAAAAAAAATTCTGTTTTTCAACAAAAAGTAAAAAAAATCATTTTTTTTGTTGGAATGTAGGAAAAAATGGACGAAGGATTTTATATTGTTCATGTGTGTTTTGTGGAATAATTGGGGGAAGATGAGTAGTAGAGTTCAAATAAACAATCTGTGCTCTTTCATTTTTCTTAGAGGATATCATTTTTCAGTTATCTCCTCCATCGAAAGCCCAAAGAGTATGGCAGCAGGTCTTCATACATCTCTCCAACATCATTTCTTTTGAATGCTGCCATACTTTTTCCCTTTTCTTCGTCTCATAGAAAAAGGAGTCATTAATGGTAAAATTTGATTTTTTTTTAAAAAAAAAAAAGAATTAGGATTGTTTAACTATATTTTTTTAGTTGTAAAACGATCCTATCGTGGAAAGTAAATGGGTGAGTGCGAGTACTGAGGTGATCATGTATACTCCAATGATGACCATTCCAACACGGACATAGCGGTCCATAGAGTCATTGACAATGCCGCCACCGATTAAAAAAACCCCTGTGATGAAAAAACCAAGGGAGTTCAAGGTCTGTGCCGCACGATATCCCGTCATATCTGTACTGAACGTGAGCACCAGAGACCCCACCCAGATGAGAAGGAGGCCAAGGAGGAGTGCTGCTATGATAAGATTCTTTGAAAACAGGAAACGGAACACATCATGGATCGGTTCTCTTTCTTGTCGGGTTTCTTTTTCTATTTTTGTCCCACAGCTTAAACAAAATTTTGAGTTCGACGGTACATCAGCTCCACATTTATTGCATTTTCCTTCAACCATTTGGATTCCTCACTGATAATCGGTAACATGATGGCGATATAAGAGTGTTTGGCTAGACAGGATTCTAACCGATTGTAGAATTAAGATAAAGCTATTTTCTTGTGATACTTCATTAAGTCTAGAGAGTATTGGCGGAACTGATTTATCTAAAGGAGATCAAGCAGATTTTTTAAATTAGGATTTTTCAACCCGGATTTTCTGATAGGAATCAGTGTTTCTAGAAGTAAGAATTCAGTAAATATTTTATCGAGGTTCATTGAAATGTTCTGTACTAGTTTTTTTGCGCTAACCAAATTAGGCGCATAAAAAGTGACGACACCATCATAGAATCCATGGGTAAAATAGATGTTTTCAATTTTTACATTCTCGGGCAGCATGGGATCCAACAATCCCAGTAACAATTTCTTTTTATCTAAACTAATTGGAATCGTGCTCCTTTTGACGAGCAAAATAAAATGACTTAATCCTTTAATCTCTTGGTTTTCCACTCCGATGTATCCCCAGATTGTTTTATCATCTTCAAAGGATTTGATAATTCGCCAGACTTTCTGACGGGAGAAACCACATCGTTTCGCGATATCATCAATACTTTCCTTCCCATTTTTCTCAAGTTCATCAAGAACCTTTTTTTCATCTTCTGTAATTACCCCTTTTTTTATCATGGAATTTCCAACCGTAATTCAGTTATTATCGGTTAATATTTAGATAATTGATATCATTTGTTTCCTTAATAAATCGATGGATGTTCAATAAAATTAGATGTTTTTCTTTGATTCATCTCAATAAATAGTAATCGTTCTTATCTATGGTTTTTTCGTCATAGTATTTCTTGGATGGGAATAGACTAAGAACTATTCGGAGATAAATAGGAGAGTCCCCGGTAACCTTTTAATACAAAACACTATTCAGTTTCGCTAAAACATCAAGAAACGATGCCGTCCTAGCTCAGTTGGTAGAGCACTCGGCTGTTAACCGAGCGGTCGCCGGTCCGAGTCCGGCGGACGGCGCTTCAACTTATTTTTTTTTCTCTGAAACATCGATTTTTAAAAATCAGATCCGAACATGAAGTTAAACTTAACCTGTCATCTACAATAATGTAGATTAATCTTATTTTTTACATTCTTTATTTCATTTGATTTGTATAAATATCAACTTTTAGAACCGTGTTCATCCTTGTCTCAAAAAAAGAAACGTTTTTATAGGAGTGTTGAGTTAAAATTATTGGAACAGGAGGCGATTAGATATTGGAACCATTTTTGTTTAAAAGAGGGGTCGTCCTTGGGGTTATTTTACTTTTTATCATGGGTTGTTGGATGCCTGGTCTTACCGGCACATCTCTGATGAAAAACAATCAATCAATCTCTCTTCAAGGGATGAGTGATAAATCCGGAGAAAAGCCGGTAATCACCTGTGTTGCTTTCGGGAAGACTCGTGACATCTCACAAGATGTGATTTTGACGCAAGAGGATGCGGCTATTATTTTTAACATGATTGAAGAACTGAAATTAGCGATGACCCGGTATCCTTTCAGCGAGAAAACCCAGTCTTTAAAAATAGCGTTTGTTAATCTGCTGAATCAAAAAGGGCTCATCCCACAGGGGGTCTCAACAGAAACCTATCTTTCTCTGCTTACACCTTCCTGGGTGAAGCGGTTGCAACAATCAGGATACCATAGCTCCGTACCACGACCCGCTACCAACCTGGGGATTTGTGCGCTCTGCAGCATGGGAAGCTCCGGGAGTGGCATGCTTATACCATTATTTCTTCTCCCCCGGCCACGTCTGGCGATGTTCTGGTTGGGAAATGGAGTGACCATAGCCGCAAATCTGATTACTGGGCGAGGGTATGCTGCTCAGGGAGCGCAGACAGGGTTGACGGTTGGGTTCATGGGAATTGGTCTTTCTTATGCCCTCCCGGGGTTTACCTACTATGGATGTATCGGATATGCACTGTTTGCAGCTACTGCCGCTGAAAATCTTCAATATTATCCGTTAAACACAGCTCCTGTGATTTCTGATATCTCCCCGGCCAATGGGCAACAAAATGTTTCTTTAAGTGTATCTGAGTTACAGTTTCGTATTGAGGATGCTGACCTTGATCTTATGACATATCAAGTCACAACCTCCCCGTTCATAGGTGGTGGGAGTGGGGTTCTTAAAACAAATGGAATATATAGCATTCCGATTCACGGTTTGGAGACCAGCACCCAGTACACCTGGAGCGTTGAAGTATCCGATGGTAAGGATACGACTGTTGGAGAATACACGTTTACGACGGTGCTTGCAGCACCAATTATCTCAAATCCGTTACCAAAAAACAATGCACAATTCGTACCCATCTGGACGTCGAATGTGAGTTTTAATCTGATGGACTATCAAGGTGATCTGATGAACTGGACGGTTGAGACACAACCAGATGTTGGATCAGGGACGATGAATGGGGTAGCAAATGGTCGATACAGTGTTGTTCTTAGTGGACTAGAGTATTTTACGAATTATACATGGTTTGTGAACGTCACCGATGGTGTGTACTGGATGAGAAGAGCCTTTGTTTTTCGCACAGCAAGTGAAGGAACATTGGTGTTTGAGCCAAATGATGATACAGGGATACACCATAGTAGTCCGAATGACAATTATGGCGATGAAAATGAAGTCACGATACGAAACGAATATGGTGCAGGGTCAGGTTCGGGGTACGCATGGGATGGCTTGATTTATTTTGATATTTCAGACTTACCAACGAACGCTTCAATACAATACGCATATCTACAGGTGTATTATTATGCATGGAAGGATACTAATCCTGCTGGGAGGACATTACGACTCTACCCAGTTACTAGCATATGGCAAGAAGAGATCGTGACCTGGAATACACAACCAACTTATGCGCCTCAATCCACGTCTTTAGCGATTGTGCCGTCATCAACAGGGATCTGGATGGAATGGGATGTCACTGCAGATGTACAAGCGTTTTGTAGTGGAACTTCTCCTAATTATGGATGGAAAATTACCGATGAAGTACCCTGGAATAAATCAAATATTCCGATAGCACGGTTCTATACAAAAGAACAGGGTGGATATATTCCCATGCTCATTGTTGGTTTTGAGTCATAAGTAAGTGCTGAAGCTTGAATTAAAAAAAAATTTATTAGTTTCATTTACGAACCTTACTGGAGGACAGATTTTTAACAAGGATAAATTGTACTTCTGGTTATTATCCTGCATACGGCTCTTAAAACATTCTGGTTTTCCTGTTGAAAAGTGTTTATATTTAGTCGGGTTTAAACCTGAAGTAAAATTTTATATCAAGAAAATAGAAAAATTTCAAGTCCAAAATTTAAACCCGTAAAGAGCCACGAAATGCTCTAGTGCTATAATACGAAGGGGCGCTGTTATGGTATACGAAAACATGACCGTAACGGCGATCAACAAACAGAGCACCACCAAGTTCTCTAATATCGGAAGGTGTTTTGACCCAACTTGATGTTTTTAAATCGAAATTTCCAAGTTTTTGCAACTTGCGATATTCCGCCTCAGTTAAAAGTTCAATATACATGGCAGCTGCCATATCAATGGCGTTATTTTCTGGTTGAAATGCTTTTCTTGACTCCTGCCCTTGACGGTCATAACAAACGTTTCTGCGGCCTTTCGGACTTTCTGCTGAGCAATCATAAAAGATGTATTCATCCGTTTTTTTTTCATGACCTATAACATCCGGTTCGCCGCCAGTTCGTTCCATTTCACTAAGTGACCACAGTTTTTGAGGAGAGGCTTCCAACCTTGCTAATATTTTTACCCATTCAAGATTTCTATGACGGTTCATATTTTTCTCAAAACGAGTTTTCAATATTCTAAGGATTTCTTTACGTTGTTCTGGTGACAACTCCTTTTTTATTTTAACTTTCTGTGCTTTAATACTAGGAAGTTTATCGTATGTTTTCATATTGTTTCTCATAGTATTTTATAAAATCAGTTTGTTTATTAGGTTTTTGTGATTTTTTAAGAAAAGTAGCTTCGCTTTAAAAAAACCACATTTAATTCATTGTTGTTTTTTTTTAGTTTATATGAAGGCAGATGAATGGAATTTCAAGGGGAAGACCTGTGAAAAGCGCTTCCATTTTTTAAGGAAAAATATATAAATAGAAACCTTGATGATAAAAAACATAATATTTTAAAAAAATGGGGTAGAACTTATGAGAAGAATATTTGTTGTAATGATAGTTGGGTTATTATTGATAGTGAGTTGGACGCCGCTTGTTCTTGCTCAATGGTCATCCAATCCCGCACAAAACACCGCTATTTCCACTATGACCGGGGAGCAAGCATTGCCGAAAATCGCTGTGGATACCAATGGTTTTTCCTACATTTCCTGGTTTTCAACCGAAACGGGGAATTACAATGTAAGACTACAACGACTAGACAGCAATGGAAATATGATGTGGCCTACGAATGGGATACTGGTGAGTAACCAACCGCAGGAGTCATGGATTACTGATTATGACTTGGCGGTGGATCCATCAGGGTATGCATTAATTACCTTCACGGATATCCGTACCGGTCAGTCAAACCCTGTAGCGTACCGAATTTCTCCAGATGGAGCGATGATGTGGGGTTCAAATGGAGTCCTGCTGGCAAACGATAATAATTTCGATCCAAGTCCGAAAATCTGTAGTACAACTGTGGGTAATACTATTGTTGCGTGGCAAAGCATTCCTGATAGTGGTGATTCTCTTGTCAAACTGCAAAAGATTTCACCAACAGGGGATCTCTTGTGGGGTAGTGGGATTGTCCTTTCAGAGACAGGTATTGACTATACAGCCCCATTCCTTCTGCAGACAGAGGGCGATTACATGTATCTTGTTTGGCATAAAGAGACGGGTCCTTATTATGCTCCTAATCGAGGATTGTATGTGCAAAAACTCGATGCCGATGGTAATTTTATGTGGGCATCAGATGTAGGAATCTATGCTCCGGTCACCTCTGGACCTGTCGTGTATCTGAGGATGTGCAGGGATGATGCTGGAGGGATTGTTTTCTCCTGGTATCGTTCCATTTCTATCAGTGAATTTTATTGTTTTGTCCAACATATGAGTGCAGATGGTACGGTAACCATGCCTGCGAATGGAGTGCTAGCGTCTACTTCATCAGCTCGTCTTCATATGTATCCAGCACCTGCGTTTTTAAGTCAAACGCAGGAGATCGTCTTGTTTTTCAGTGAGCAGGATTTAAATCAAAATATGCGTGGAATCTATGCACAGAAATTCAATCTCCAGGGGAATCGTTTATGGACTGATGAAGGGATTCAACTCATTGGACTTACAAACAATGATTATGGGCTCTTTACCGCCGATGGGAAAGACAATCAGGCTATCTGTGTCTATCAAGCTGCTGTTTTTGGTACTATGGATGCAAAGATGCAGGCGGTCATGCTTGATGACCAGGGGGAGTTTGTCTGGCCGGAACACTTTATTGACTTATGCACCTATCAGAGTGAGAAGCTTCATAATGTCATGACGAACTATTATTCAGGACAATGGGTCGCAGTATGGCAGGATCAACGCAACGATTATGGTGATATTTTTGCACAGAACATTCAACAAGATGGATCTCTTGGTGTCGTTGGAAATATTCCACCGGAGGCGGATTTCACCTGGGCACCCTCTGAGCCGGTTCCCGAGGAATCGGTTCACTTCGACGCTTCGGCAAGTTCTGATCCTGATGGGTCGATTATCTTGTATGAGTGGGATTGGAACCATGACGGTACCTATGAGGAATCCTCAGGGATTCCGACTACGACGCATAGCTGGACGAACTCTGGCGACTATATCGTTACGTTACGTGTCACCGATAACGCAAGCCAAACAGCGACCCGGGCAAAGACGGTCAGCGTCGTGAATCACGCCCCACCAACACCGGTTATCAGTGGTCCATCCAATGGAGGTATTAATCAGGAGTATGAGTTCTCTGTTGGCTCTATTACTGATCCTGAGGGTGATAGCTATTACTGTCAATGGGATTGGGGTGATGGGAATATCAGCGACTGGTTAGGACCTTATGCTTCTGGTCAAATCGCAACCGCTTCTCATAGCTGGTCCATCGCTGGTGCCTATGAACTAAAGGCGAAATGTAAAGATGAATATGATGCAGAGAGCAATTGGTCAGAACCCCATGAATTAACTATCCTTAACATTGATTTCTCCCTTGAGATTAAAGGAGGGTTTGGGGTGACGGTCACCATGAAGAATAACGGTGGCATCGCTTTAACCGATATTCAATGGAAGATAAACCTCAGTGGTGGATTGATCATACTGGGGAAAATGAAAACTGGTTCAATCGACGCTCTTCAACCAAGTGAGTCAGAAACATTCAAAAACATCCCTGTCCTAGGAATAGGGAAAACAACAATACAGGTTGAGTTCACCTGCGCTGAAGGGATAACCGGGAGCAAATCAACTACCGGGACCGTGTTTTTATTCTTCGTCCTTGGAATAAAATAACGGTTTCAATCCCCAATCTCTTTTTTTTTTTATTATGTTAAAAAATGCAGATTTTTTTTTGTTTATAAAAAAAATATTTTCAAGTGTCTATTCGATAGTGATTTTGATGTTCGGGCATGATTCCCTTTGTTATCTTTATATACGAGGTAGAAAATAACATTATCCCTATGGATTTGAATAAACGCCGAAAAACTGTTTTCATCGATGCAAGACTTGTATGTGACCGTGGAAAACTCGATGCGCAGCGTGTTGCAAATTATTTCTCAAAAAATGGATATGACTTTGTTCAACATCCGAAAAACGCACAAGTGATAATATTTAACGTCTGCGGGTTTAGTACAGGGATGGTCCAAACAGGTTTGTTAGAGATAGAAAAATATAAAAAATATAATGCAGACCTGATCATTATTGGAGGATTACCTGGGACGGATAAGGAAGTATGTGAAAAAGTATCGACTGGAAAATTTCTCAGTCATGAGAATCTGGGAAATATTGATAGTTTTTTCCCTGAGCATTCAATCCATTTTGCTGACATTGATGATGCGAATCATCCCTGGTTGACACTTGATACAGCATCAGTAAAAAAACAAATCAAAACCCTCTGTTATCGATCATCTTTTTTAAAAAAAATAGTTATTGCCCCAATAGACTATTATGTACGTCAAAAAATAGGGGAGGATTACCTGATATTAGGAAATCCGTTTGATTTTCCATCAGAAAATATTTATCGATTGCGTATCTCCTGGGGATGCAATTTTCGTTGCTCGTATTGTGCTATTAGAAAAGCTACGGGAGATTTTCGGAGTAAACCATTCGGACAATGTGTTAAGGAATTTGAATCTGGACTGCAGAAAGGATTTCAGACATTTCACATCATGAGTGTCGATCCTGGAGGATATGGAAAAGATATTGGTTCAACCTATCCTTTTTTGCTTCAGACACTCTGTGAATATGAAGGCGAGTATCGCTTCAGATTAGAAGCGGTGAACCCTTTCTGGTTAGTGACCTATCAACATGAACTTGAAGAAATCGTCAAAAAGGGGAAAATCCGTGCAATTTCCGTGCCAATTCAATCAGGGAGCCCAAGAATTTTACAGCTTATGAATCGTTTCTCCGATATAGATAAGATATTAACATGTTTACAACGTTTGAAAACAATCTCACCATCGTTGACCCTGGCAACAAACGGTATCATAGGGTTTCCTACAGAGACAAATGAAGAATTTCATAGTACATTAAATTTTATCAAGGAATCAGGTATCGATATGGGATATCTTTATCCTATTTCTTTGAAACCGGGAACAAAAGCAGAGTCCATTCATCCTCATTTTCCGCCCAGGGAAATCTATGAGCGTATTAAATTTTCTCGAAAATTTCTATCTCAAAATGGATATACTTCGTTTCTCACACCAGGTCACAGTATTATTTTTGGTCGTTATCGATAATGAATATACATTAAAAAAAATATTCAATCAGATTCAATTTAGTTCTCAGGATCTGGGAACTTTGCAATGAGGGGAACCTCGAAGGTATAGAGGCAATCGGAACATTGCCATGTCGGGTTTTCGTTATCTGTCTGATTAATGAAGGTCGATTGGCATCGGGGGCAGACTTCAAAGGTTATTTTTTGTAGTTTCATAGATGCGCCACTGGTTTTTATAATAGTCATTGACCTTATAAAGTCTTCTCCTGGAAATGTCCTATAAAAAATTAAGTAAAAAAATGTTTTTTTATTATTTTTTGAATACGGTTCTGTCTTTGAATTCTTGTTGTTTACCTTTATTCCATTGTGACACGGGTCTCATGTAACCAACGACCCTGCTGTATACCTCACATTTGTATGCGATGAAATGTTCACAGTCATGGCAGACCCATGCTTCCCGGTCTTCGTTTGTTCGAATACAGGTTGCTTCTTTTCCGCATTTATCGCAGGTCACTTTCGTCGGAGTCATGTGAGCAGCTATCGTCAATTGATTTTTAATATTTTTCAATAAAACATGTTCGTTTTACTTTTGAAATATAATGATGAAATTCGGTATCGTAAAAGAAGAAAAGAAGAGGATCCTTCAAAGTTATTTTTCTGAAGGATACGTTTATTTTTTTTAGATACAGCTGACGATGGTTTGGACGTTTTCGAAGCTGACGTTTTGGGAACCAGTGGTTGGACAGTAGAGGTACACATGAAGTTGTACTTGCACACCTGTTCCTTTCTCCTGGGCTGTGAGTTGATGGTACCAGGTGACAGAGTTCATTTCACCAAGGTTTTCGTAATCGGTGGCAAAGGTGCTCGCAAGGGGTTTGTTGTACAGGAAATGTTGTTGGGGCATGCTGACAGCGTAGGCTCCTCCGATGTGTTTTGTTCGAATCTCAAGATCGGTTCCTCCAAGGCTGTTTTCTTTGAGATGGACTTTACTGTAGGCGGTCATCTCGATTTTTAGGTAATTTCCGGTAAGATCACTGGCTGGGATAGGGGTGAACTCGTAGTAATAATCGTAGGTCCCTGAGGTGTTATATCCATATTTGTTGGTATAAATGAGGAGGGGGCTTCCGAAGTGTGGGAGATTTGTCAGTTGCGATCCGTCTCCATAAAATGTGGTTGCTGCGATATTTCCATTCACATCGAGTGTTGCGGTTGGGTTTTGTGTGCCGATTCCGACGTTGCCGAGGGTGTAGTAAATATCATTGTTGTTTAAGCTCCAGCGGGTGTCCCCAGCTATCCCCTGGAGATTCACAAGATCTCCCCAGGTTCCATCTTGGTTTTGGAACTGTAAAAATGTCCCGAACCATTGATGTGCTGGGCTTGGTCCAATGGGTCCTTGATCTCCTTGTGGTCCTTGTTCGCCTTGAGCACCGGGAATTCCATCGGAACCGTTTTCACCAGGTTCCCCTGGGGGTCCTTGTGGTCCTTCAGGGCCCATGGGCCCCATTGGTCCTTGGATTCCTTGTGGTCCTTCTGGTCCTTGTGGGCCAGCGGGTCCTTGTTCCCCTTGTGGTCCTTGTGGTCCTTGCATCCCTGTGAGGTCCCCAACCCATTTCCCAGATGAGTCAATGATTTCCAGTCCATTTATCGCGAAGTTTCCAGAAACATCAAGCTTTGCGAGTGGATTATTGGTCCCGATACCGACATTTCCGCTATTTCGAGCGTAGATATGTGGAGGATTGCTCCAGAAATCCCAGCTGAGGAGTTTGAAGGGATAGAGGTTTTTCAGAAACGTATTTTTCATGGTGGGTTGTGTTTCATCAGGTGAAGATGTTTGCGTGTTCGTTGCGGTTGCCGCAGACGCTGCGGAACAGGATAAAATGAGAAACATCATACAGATACTTGCACAGATCAACAGCCTAGTTTTTTGATAAATTTTTTGTTGCATTTTTAATTCCCCCGCGAATAATAATTTTGTAATTTCATCTCCCCTTTATATAGATATCCTTGTTTAATAATTTGAAAAAACTGTCTTAAATGAACAGATTTTTAATCTGAGGTTCATCGTGTTTTCTTACTCGGCTCATATTTTTTATCAATCAACAAAATTTAAATACTCTGAGGAAATTCGATTACTCAATTATTTACGGAAAGGAGGAAAATAAAAAATGAGACGTATTATTAGCCTAGTAGTGGTAATGCTGTTGAGTTGTCTAAGTCCTTTAATTATACAAACGAGCATTTCAGAACCTCTCGAGAGAAACACTATTTATGTGAACGATGATAACATCGCAGGACCTTGGGATGGGACAATTGATAATCCATACAGATTTATTCAAGATGCGATAGATAACGCGACAGCATCCCTGATTATTTCTGTTGCAAACGGGACATACTATGAACATCTGATGATTCCTTCAAATTTGAACGATTTAACCATTAACTATTGGAGTGATGCCGCTGATGAAATCGATCAGGGTGGTCCGATGCTCATAGGGAATGGGACCGGTACGGGGATTTCTATTTTTGCAGATAGCGTGAAAATCACCCAACTCAAGATTACTAATTATGGACAAGAAGGACGTGATGCAGGTATCTATGTAGAAATCGATGTAGAGGGAGTGGAAATCTCAGGGAATGTTATTGCAGAATCCTATCATGGGATCTGGATAAAACGTGACGTCCCCAATGAAACATTCCATATCATTGAAGCTAATACCATAGAAAATGTTTCTCAACGTGGTATTAGCATTGTTTTATGCGATCGGAACACGATTCGGGGGAACACTATTCGAAATTGCACCTGGGGTGTGTATCTTCATGACTGTTATAAAAACACGGTATCCAGTAATGTTTTCCTTAACAACACCGAGGGACTTGTCATCGATATCGGGATAGAGAACAGTGTTGAAGAAAATACCTTTGATGGGAACAACTATGGTTTTGGTACCGTTGGGACACGATCCTCAACCATTCGACATAACAACTTCCTGGACAATAAAAAAGGTGATGCGTATTTCATCACATTTAATGTCTGGAACGCGGATGTCTGGTCTGGGAACTACTGGGGTCGTCTGGTGTTTCCACTGATGAAACCTATTGGCGGGAGTTTTATTATCGCAAAAATCGACCTTCCCTGGGTGAAATTCGATTTCTTCCCGGCATTATCACCCAATTAAGGAAACTACTCTTTCCATCCTTTTTCTTTTTTTAATTGAGAATATAAAATACATTTCGTTCATAAAGCAATATTTCTTGCTGTAATCCATCGAAAAAATCAGAAAAAATATCTTGTGCTAAATATTTAAATATCTCTTGTTTTATGATGGAATCTGAAGGGGGATCCGAAGAATATGCGATTCGAAAAAAACGGAAAAAAATGTTTTTTCAGTATAATGATTGCTAGTATTTTTTTGCTGGTTTCTTTTACCTCTGTGGTGAGTTATCAATCGGCTCGTTCTTCAGTCTCATCAGATGCGTCTCCGTTGTTTCATTTTCGTCTCAATTCCACCACACAACAACAAAAAACATCATCGTTCTCGGCGGATTTTCTTGGAAAAAACAATCCTCAACAGATCCCCGTACCTTCAAGGGAAATTTTTTCGAAGGAAGTGTTGGAAAAATTATCAGATGTATCGATCAAAGAACTCCTTCTCCAAATCGATTCTGGTCTTTCAGAAAAATGGGAGGCTCTTCTCTCTTTTGCATTGAATAATCAGGATGTCCTCAACAGGATTATACGACAGGAGTATAATGAGTACCAAGCGTTGTTCTTAGAATATTCATCGCTGACACGGCAAGAAGCCGAAGACAAATATATTGAAATGCTTCAGACAATCAACCTTGAGGATCTTCAACAGAACCATCTGGTAATGGTTGAAAGATCATCAGGGGCAAATATCACTGCTGGTGTGTTTTGTAACATCACGAGCGGTCAAATCTGTCAAATCACCTCCCAACCAATCTGTCAAATCACAACACAACCCATCTGTTCGTTGACGAAAGGCTTTTTTTGTTGGACGATTTATGGTCCAATCTGCCCCACAACAGGGATAAAATGTCATCCACCGACCTCTCGGCCGACCTTGTGTACCATCTTTGCGACCGCAGGAAAAATATTAAAAAGCATTATCCTTGTCCTGCTGCTGGCAACGGTGATATTCGTTCCAATCGCGATCTTGTCTCTGGTGTTCATCACGGTGTCAAACCCTGATCGATGTGACCAGATCCATGAACGGATCACCCTGTGGTTTAATTGTACCACTCCAGAATAAAAAATACAAAGGAATTCCTCTGATGAGATGAGATACTATGGTTGAAAAAAAGAACACAACCCCGAAGGCTGACTCTGCGAAGAACGATGGTGTAAAAACCCAAAAAACACCCTATACGATGAACGAGGTTTTTAAAATCACTGATGATTTGTTCACCCTTTCAAAGGAAAGGGAGTATCCTATTGGTGCATTTATACATGGGTTGATTTTTACTTTGGAGTTTGCTACACAATCCTATCAGATCCCGCCTCAACAGCTTGCGGAGATAAAACGGGATTGCCGGCGGTATGTCGATGAGATTGTTCGTTCGAATGCTCTGAAGGTCCCTGCTGCGGCGAAGAAAAAATAAAGGAAAAACAGTAGATGGTTTTTTTACTGAATGATTGAGGATAGATTCCTCTGCTGAGATTGGAACAGAGGAATATATTTTTTTTTTTTTTTTTTTTATATTCGTATCCAGATGAGGAACATGGTTCCATACACTGTTTTTCCGATGGGCGTCATGATCTGATCGCAGGAAGCAAAAACATTGACTTTGATTTTTCCAAACCCGATGAAAAGTTTTGATGTCACGGAAGCTTCGCTACCGGGGTCAATGCTTGAGATGATTCCTCCAAAGCTTTTTCGCATAAGCCCAAAAAGTCCCCCGGTGATGTAAATTCCCCAGGTGATGTTGGTTGCTATTCCGGTTCCGTTGTTTTTTATTATCGCGGTTACAATGGTTGTCCCCGTGATCGTTCCAATTTCTAACGCAGGAAGAGTATCTTGTGTCGTGAAACTCCATATGGGTCCGTCAGTGCTAGCTCCAAACGTATCGGTTGCATGAATCATCCAGTAATAGGTTGTTTCATAGGTGAGTGGTTCGGGGAGTTCAAATGTGGTTTCTGTGAGACCTTCAGCGATTTTCTCTGGTGTGGGGTTGGTGCCGAAAAACAGGTCGTAGGTCACGGTGTCGTTATCAGGGTCTCCACCAGTCCAGCTCAGATCGATAACGATAGGAACCGCGGTCGCACCATCGGCAGGTGAGGGGTTGTTTGGTTCATAGGGGACTTGGTTTGTTCCTTGGTATTTCAGAATGATGATATCGACAAGCTCGTCAGCGTACACCCCGGTGCTTCCTACGATGATATATCCAAGGTCATTGGTTTCTATCCCATAGTTGGCGACATCCTCTTTACCTTCGTTATCGATGATGTCGGACCATTCTTCAATCCCCTCGGTATCGGTTTTTATGAGGTACATATCCGTGATTTGTGTATCGGGATCTGTATATTCTGCTGCGATGAAATATCCACCATCAGAAGTCTGTTGCACGCTATGACCAATGTCAGTTGCAGTTCCACCAAAACTGTAGTCCCATTCAATAGTGCCATCATCAAACGTTTTTACGAACCAGATATCTCCAGCTCCTGTTGCGGTGGTATAACCTGTAATGATATATCCGCCATCTGCTGTTTGTTGCATGCAGCTTCCTTCCTCATATTGAGGACCCCCCAGGGTTTTACTCCATTCTTCATTTCCATTGATATCGGTTTTGAGGAGGAAGAGGTTCGTGTTTCCGATTGGTGCTTCAAGTAACCCAGTGATGATGTATCCTCCATCCGTTGTTTGTTCCACGTGATTACCGCCATCAAGACCCGTTCCTCCAAAGGTGTGATTCCATTCTTCGCCCCCATTGGAGTCTATTTTAATAAGCCAGACATCGGCACTTCCTGCTCCATAGGAGCCGGTCCATCCAGTGGCGATATATCCTCCATCAGTGGTCTGCGTTGCACTTTGAAGATTATCATAGTAATCGAAATTTCCAAACTCGGTCGCCCAGGTAAGGGTTCCTGTGTCATCTGTTTTGATGACGTATCCATTGATATGATAGGTATATCCGGTGTAACCCGCGATGATATACCCTCCATCAGAGGTCTGATGGATGGATCTTCCCACATTTTCATTATAGGAGACCCCATGGGTCTGATGCCATTGTTCTTGTCCGTTGCCGTCGATTTTCAGCATATAGACATCCCCTCGCCAGGGCATAAATGCATTTCTTCCATATGCCCCTGTGATGATATATCCACCATCGGAGGTTTGCTCGATACAATGACCCCAGTCGATTTTATCACTGCTACCGAAGGTGTATGACCATTCGACGGGTGGTTGAGTTCTTTGATTTTTTTCAGCAAGTGTCTGAGCTGAGGACAGTGAAGTAAGCAGGCTTCCTATTATCAAAATGATTGTTATTTTCGATTGTAGTGTTTTCATTTTTATTTTTCCCCCGTTTGTAAATAACACTCTTACGATATATAAACATTAGCACAAGGGGCTATGGGAAAGAAACACGAGAATCTGCTAACAATTCCAGGAGTGGACTCTTTGAAAAATATGAAATTTATCAGTTGAATAAGATTTAAAAAGGGAGGTTTGCTTATTAGTACCATAGAGGCGGCAATGATGTTAAACACTCGTTTCCTAAAAATGGGATTGACCGGTGTTTTAGGTATTTTTCTTCTAGGTCCGTCTCTCTATCCGATAGATTGTGAGGGTTACTCGCTACAAACACCTGAGGAGATGATGATTATTGATGGTGCTGATGATTCTCAGGTTCTTACCATCCCAGATGGGGTTGAAATTGGGGATATGATGCTGTGCGACCTAACCTTGGATCAGTCAAACCCGTGGAAACTCCCAGGACCTTATAATGAGCATAGTGCTATTTATATTGGGAATAACACCCTGATTGAAGCAAACGGTGTCGTCCGCTACCGAAATTATACCCAGTTCACCCATTGGTGTAAGAATTATGCGTTTATCCGGGTGAAAACCGCTACCGAAGCCCAGCGTCATGCTGCCGCGGAATGGGCGAAAAGTAAAATCGGGTACCCCTATCAAGTTTTCTTTGATTTTCCCTGGTTCGGCATCAAAATAGCAAACACCAGTAGAAAGATACCGACCGCAGATGAAATCTATTGTGTCGAGCTGCTCTGGGCTGCATATTACAATCAAGGGATCGACATCGATAGGAACGGCTGGAGACCACCCTGGTGGCTCACCCCCTATGATATTCTGTATGATGATGACATCGAAGTGTTATTGGAGAACGTTACGAACAGTACTGAAATTACTCAACCCGATAAAGGATTCTATATCCGAGATAAAAAAATACTATTCACTATTTTTCATACGACCGTGATCGGACCGATAGACATTATTGCTACTACTGAAAATGAGTTGATCACATCGGTTGAATTCTATATTGATAATGTGTATAAAGCAACGGTTACCGAATCGCCGTATACCTGGTATTGGGATGAACCGGGTTCAGGGGAACGAGAAATCAAAGTAATCATGTATGATGATGCAGGGCATCATTATTCATCAAAAATAAAGGTACGGAAACTAGTCTAACGCATCAATTTTTTTTTATCTCATATTTATGGATAAATGCAGGTGCGTATGCATCCATAAACTTTAAAAAAACACAAGGCATGTGTTTTCTTAAAAATATTGGATGGTGTTCGTGGATGGGATATGGTGAATACAAAACTAAAGTGAAACTTGATTATATTCAAGATTTTGAGATGATGTTTGAGCGGATGAAGGTTGATCGTCCGCGAGAAGCAGCAACGTATTATACGATTCTGATCATTGATTGTCCGAAGGAGTTTTCTGAGTTTTTGAAAACAGCGGAAGAGCTGACAAACCTGACAAGGCGGCCTTTAGAGACCGGGAGGAACTCTCTGTTGAGATATGGGTTGATTGCTGAGGTGTTGTTCTCCGCGCATTCTGAGGAGGACTTTGGACGAGAAAGCTATCTTCCGGTGCATCCGAAGGTGATCTGGGAGGACATTAAGGATGATTTGAAGATGGTGATTGCACCTGATACCTATACGGCGATGTCCAATCGGTTGAATGAGTATTCGACTGCGTATAATGATCATTTTAAAACATATGGAATTAAGATTAAACGGGATGGGAACGTCACCTTGCGGTATAGTGGGAAATGGATTTTGTATAATATCTTGAACAATTGTTTAGAAAAGAAGAACAACCTTCGGATGCAGATTGGTGGGGAACGGTTCTTTGATGAACCGTTCATTCGGTATTTCAAGAAGTTTTTAGCGCTGAACACAAAGGTAGAGCTTCTCATTGATTCTGAGACGAACATTGATATTGCCAAACAGTTGAAGATCGCGTATGCTGATAACCTGGATATTCGGTACTTCTCGGAGAATACTTCAGGGACGATGCGGAATTATGTCTTTGGGAAGGAGCTTGCGGTGAACGGCATTAAGATTTTAACGGAGGAAGGCTCTGAGCCGTGTTATGTGGGGACCGCGTATGTGAATCTTGAGGATATCGAGATTTTGAATGGGAAGTTTGAGAATCTTTGGGCTCTTGCAAAAAAGTTACCTGAGACTCCTGAGAAAGAAAAATAATTTTTTTCTTTTTTTTCTTCTTGTTTTTTTTTAAAGGACTTCTGAAGTTTTTTTTGGTATTTGTTGTTATTTTTGCAGTCTGATATTCCTCCACCATATCTTTAAATACAAATATTGTGAAATCGTAACATGCTAATATGTATCAAGTAGGAGTGTAAGGAGAGAAACCATGCCTAAGATAAATGTGATGTATGAATTAGAGCCTGACTACCTCAACGAAACCCCGGAATACAAATGGAAAATCACCAATGACAAAGG
>JALOTN010000038.1 GCA_025457885.1 Thermoplasmatota archaeon
TTTGCCGGCATTGCCATCTCTCCTCCTTTTTCCATTTTAAGAATTCATATCACGTAGATGATTAAAAAGGTTTTGTTGTTTTTAGAAAAAAATCTATCAAAGTGATTTGTTCAAAAAAATTTTTTCTAAATATCGATCCGTACGGGCAGTATCACCACCGGCAAACCTTTCCATTGCAACCGACGCTGAACGGAAAACGCAGTCTCATTATGAAGAATCTTATGGAAGATTGTCTCATGTCTGAACACGAGTTTAGCTGTAAAAAACATGACTTTTGGAAACTCTTCTGCTATTGATTCACAAAGATGGCTTGCGGTCTCAACCACATCAGTCCCGACATCCATCCGATAATCCGCTGAAAATCCAAGACGTTGAGCCAACTGGACATACTTCAACAAAGAACTTTGAACGGATGTCTTGAGCGCTTCAACTTCCTCAGCACCCTTAAAGGATCCCGAATCAATCTCCGCGATGGAAACGAAGATGATATTTTTATACAAACCAGGAAAACTCCGGATTAATGATAAAAACGTGTTAACACCATATCCACTATACCCCGTAACAAGGATGACCGCGGTCATGTGTTTTGGATTCACGGGTTTTGTGTTGAGATGACCAACGAGATGAATACTTGATAACAATAACACCTCGTCGAATTTCTTCATCGCCTTCTTGATTTTATAATAATGACTACGGATGAGATAACAAATGAAAATCACTGCTAACGTAATTATTAAAGTAAGCCAGCCGCCCTCCCCAATCTTTTCATAAATGGTGACAATCAAGATTGTAAAACATAGAGTAAATCCTATAACAAATATGAGGAGATATCGAATCCAATGCTCTTTCTTCTTTCTGTTTTTAATCGTAAATCTCGCCATCCCTACCTGTGATAATGAGAATGTCAAAAACACATTTATCGCGTACATGATGACTAGAAAAGAAATGGAACCATTCGTTCCAATCATTAGAAATAATGCCGCAAGTCCCATGACAAGAACACCATTTCGCATCGTGAGTCGTTCTGATAATGCCGCAAATTTCTTTGGAAACCAGGAGTCTACGGCCATATTCGCCATGACACGCGGTCCATCTATAAATCCCGTTTGTGCAGCTACAAACAATAATAGTCCTTCAGAGAAAATTATCACTGCTGCTATAAAAATTCCACCAGGCCATCCACCGAAAAGATTATTCGCCAAAACAGCGTTTAATGTTTGACCTTGAACAGGTTGAATATCGAGGAGATAATAACAGAAAAATAGTGCGCCAGCAACCAATGAGAGTGACACTGCCATATACATCATGGTGCGTTTACCGGTCTTCACTTTTGGTTCACGCATTACAGGTAAACCATTGGAGACCGCTTCAATCCCAGTATAAGTTCCTCCACCTAATGAAAATGCTCGAAGAAAAATTGCAAGGATCCCAAGTAATCCTATCGTCTGTAAATCTCCGCTTAGTCCGGTTGAAAATTGATTTACATGTGAACCAATGGCGGATGCCTGGCTGATTATACCATATCCCAGTAGTAAAACATGGGTAATGATAAAGAGCAAAAAGATTGGAGCAAGTATTGTAACTGATTCTTTGATTCCTCTGAGGTTTAATAGTATCAAAATAAAAATCAAAGAAATTTTAAAAATCAGACTATATTGATGATATTCTAATGGTAAAAAACTAAAAATCGCGTCTCCACAGGCAGCAATCGAGACGGTGATTGTTAAGATATAATCGATAAGCAATGCAGATCCAGATACAACACCAGCGCTTTTCCCAAGAGTATGAGTAGCAACAATGTATCCCCCACCACCATGCGGGAATTTCTCAATAATTTTTGAATATGTATAAGAGATTATAAAAACAGTCACTGCTGTAGCAATCGCAAGAAAAACAGCAAGATAAGTATGACCTCCATCGATTATTACCTTGAATGCTTCTTCAGGACCATAGGATGATGACGATAGACCATCAGCTCCAAGCCCAATCCACGAGAGGAGTGCTATTAAAGATAGTTTATGAAAAATGGAAGGATCATTAATATTGCGAGGTCGGCCTATTATTTTTGTCGAAATTCTCCGAAATACGCTTTGCTGAGGAACATCGTCTTGCATGATTTCTCATCTTATGCATGATACTATATGGAGGAAATACCTCAATTTTTACATGGATTGCCCATGTAGGTAAATTACTATGGATTTACTATCCGCTATTAATAATTATTTACATAAATTAGTTAAGGAGAAAAAAATCATTCACCTCTTTTTCTTGCTCAGATAAGATTAAGGTAAAAAAGGAAAAAAAAGAGTATTGATTTATTCTAATTGTTTTGAATGCTGTGTCATTTTTGCTGTTACTGCTACCAAGATAGCCCATAAAATAACCACAACAAGTGTCATCATCCCACCAACAGTGATAATTTCCTGAACCATGATGGTTAACGCAGCGGGATTTTCCATTGCAGTTAAAAATGGGGGATAGAGCACAATTTCACCTGCCAAGATATGGTCGACAACAAGCATTGCTACCCCACCCCAAAGCATGATATTCAACCAGCTAATCTTAAGAGCTGCAGGAACCTTTTTTCTAAAAACCGTTGTCATAATACCAGTTATCATTGGGGTTACGAAACATGCCATTTTTTTTACCTCCTTTTTTTTTTTTTAAATTCCAATTACTAGTTAAATTCTATTACAATATACTACTCAGAAACAATCAATGATATATAATCATTATGGTAACAAAAATAAAAAAATCGTGCTACTATTATCTAATTATTTTAAAGAAAATATAAAACAAAAAATGTATTTCATTAACATTACAAGTGAATAATAATCTGTTACATAATGTTTAAAATAATAGTGTTATCATCATGAATTGGAAGTGTTGAGATGTCCGTTGAACGTGTAGGCGTTTCATTTGAACCAAAACTTTTGAGCAAATTTGATACATTAATTAAAAAAAAAGGATACTCGAATCGTTCGGAAGCAATCAGGGATCTTATACGAAAAGAAATCCTTGATTCAGAAATAAAAGAGGAAGAAGGAGAAGTAATCGGTACACTTACTATTATATACGATCATGAAATCGGGAATATCACAAATGCGTTATTACACCTGCAACATCACCATCACGAAGAGATCACATTCACCACCCACATCCACATTGATGAGCGAACCTGCCTTGAAATCGTCGTCATACGGGGCCTTTTAAGCCGTGTGAAGAATTTTTCAGAACACATTACAGCAATAAAAGGAGTAAAACACGGACAACTCGCGATAATAAAAACACACCCTTGAGAACACGCTTCCACAGAAGATGTATGAATATTACCGTTAATTTTCAATTGTCTTTTCTCTTGAAGATAGATTTGCTAAATACGATTGCCCATAACAGATACCACCATCACCCGAAGGCAGATTTTTATTGACCAATACACCATGCTGAAGTAAAAATCCTGAAATCATCCGGTTATATGCGACACCACCAGAGAATACGATAGGGACATTATTCTTTCGTGCTGTTTTTTCAGCTATCATATACAATCCTTTCGCAAGATACATCTGAGCAGTAGCAGCCAAACTTCCTTTTTTTGCATTCGAAGAAAACAAAAAATCAAACAAAGGGGTTGTCATAAGGATCGTAACTCCATCTTTTTTTGAAAAAATTGGTTCAAATTTCAAAGGACTCGTTGCTTTACTTTCTAAAACCATCGCAGGTCTTCCATCATAGGTTCTCATATCACAAAATCCCAATAATGCTGATGTAGCATCAAGAATTCGCCCTGTACTTGTCGTATATTGTATATTGGACTTATTTTCTAACAATTTGAGAGAGAGTCGAGTTTGTTTGTCATTAAACAACTGCAATTTTATTAGTTCTTCTTCAGTAAGAATTTTAGAAAGGATGCCGAAGAGCATTTTCTTCGGATATATTGTCGCAGAATCCCCACCGATTTGAGGTTGCTCCTCCAAATGACCGATACGAGTGAATCTATTTCCATTATATACAGAAAATACTTCTCCACCCCATAATTTCCCATCATCACCATATCCAAGTCCATCCATCGCGATACCTATGTATGAAGTAAGACTATGTTCTGCAGCAACGCTAGCAACATGCGCCATATGATGTTGAATTTGTACCAATTTCGTATGATATTTTTTAGCTAATTCTTGTGCAAATATCGTCGAATTATATCCTGGATGTAGATCACAAGCGATAATCTTTGGTTTCGAACGTGTAAGATGAATAAATTTCAATGTTGTTTCCTTCAGATAATTATATGTCTCATAATGCGATGTATCACCTATATATTGCGAAAGATAACACTTATTTTTCTTTACGGTGCAGATAACATTGTTCATCTCGGCACCAACTGCAACGGTATCTTTGCATTTGATAGGGAGCTGAAGAGGTAGAGGTGTAAAACCTCTTGAACGTCTTAGGAGAAATGGCGTATTATCGATAACTTTTAAAACTGAGTCATCGCAACGATTAATAATTCTTCGTTCGTGAGTCAAGAAGTATCTTCCAATATCTTCTGTCGATGAGATAGGTTCTCCAGGTAGGTTACTAGAGGTCATTACAAGCGGCTCTTTTAAAAAGTCAAATAAGAGGTAATGTAATGCCGTATAGGGTAGCATCACACCAATGGTATCTAATTCTGATGCGATGAAAAAAGACTCTGGATTTTTTTTTCTTAGGACAACAATTGGACGTTGAGGACTTTCTAATAATATCTTTTCTTTTTGTGATATAATAGTGATTTTTTTTGCCATTTTAATATCTTTTACCATTATGGCATATGGTTTATGTGGGCGATGAAACAATCTTCTAATTTTAATAACGTTCTTATCATCACATAATGATGTTGTATGGAACCCTCCAACTCCCTTAATGGATATAATTTCTCCTGATTTTAGCAGATCAACTGTTTTTTGTATTGTTTCAATGTCAGATAATCCACTGAGATCCTTTGTACCTCTTAGAAGATGTAATTTTGGGCCACAGTTTTTACAAGCGATAGTCTGTGCATGATATCTCCTATCATAAGGATTGATATATTCATTTGTGCATTCTGGACACATTTTGAATTCTTGCATCGATGTGAAGGGGCGGTCATAGGGGTAGTCTTTAATCATTGTAAAACGTGGTCCACAATTTGTACATGTAATAAAATAATAATTGTGTCTCCTGTTTTTTTGATCTCTGAGTTCTTTTACACAATCATCGCAAAGAAAGATATCAGCGGGAAGTGCTGTTTCTCCCTTCGAGGGAGTACTTTTTAATATTGAAAAATCTGAGAAAATTTCTTTTGAGGTATATTTTATTATAGAATATTTTGAAATTTTTGCTAATGGTGGTAGATCGGTAAGTTTTTTGATGAAGTCTTTGTCATTGACAATGATTTCAACTCCATTACCTACATTTTTTACCGATCCACAAAGATTATACTGTTTTGCTTTCCGATAGATATATGGGCGAAATCCAACTCCTTGAACGATGCCTTGAATAAATAGTTTATACATCATTTGCAATCTTCATAATATTATTATGTATAAAAGGATATTTCACAAAGATCTGATCTAATTGTATTTTCTGGAGAGTCTATAATAATTCTTTTATTGGTGAAAAGATACATAGATAGTGGATGCTCTCTTTTATTTAATAGTCGGAATTGATCTTTTTTGAAACACAATTTCAATTCTTTTTTTAAGATCGGTTATATCGAAGGGTTTTTCGATATAGTCATCACCTAAAAAGCTTCCCGCATTTATTGCAGTCCTATCGGTTCTAGCTGTCAGGAAAATAATTGGGATACTATGGAATGATGGGTCTTTTTTTATTCGATCAAAAACCTCCCATCCAGTCATATGAGGCATCATAATATCTAGGAGTATTATATCAGGTATGACATTTTCTTGTAATAATTCCAGACATTTGATGCCGTTTTCAGCTCCAAGAATGCGATATTCTCGAGTTGCATCTTCTAAGCCTATCTTTATCGAATTAATAACATCTGGGTTATCATCTACCACCAATATGGTTTTCATATGTATCCCTCAAAATATGTTATAATCTTTCTCTTCTTTAGTGTTTGCATTGTTATATTTTCATCTCATTTGTTTTGGGGCGTTTTCAGAGTAAAATAAAACGTTGATCCTTTTCCTTTTCCTTGGCTTTCTACCCAAATTTTTCCACCATGTTTCTCGATAATTCGTTTACAGATAGACAACCCAAGACCTGTCGATTGTAAATCATGTCTTGAGGAATCAGCTTTGTAAAATTCATCGAAAACATGATCGATTTGGTTTGATTCTAACCCAACACCCGTATCCTTTACAGAGACGATAATGAAATCATCTTTTTTCTGAGCATTAAGAATGATGCATATATTATCTGGTTGTGAATACTTCACTGCATTGGAGATGAGATTATCAAATAATTCTTTCAATTGTAATTGATCGACTTGGACAATAATATCCTGAGGAATGTTATTATGTAAATTTACATTCTTCCCTTCGAAGAACATTTTTTCCATATCAAGAATATGATTCACATGCTCAGAAAGAATAATATCTTCAAGACTGAAAGGGAAATTTTGAGAATTTAACTGAGCGAATGAGAGGGTCTTTATTACGAGATTCTTCATATATTCGATATTATTTGAAATTACGCTAAGTAATTCTTTTAATTTTGGGTCCTGTTCTTTTTCTTTTACAATTGGTATTAGAATATTTAATGGTGTTAATGGAGTCTTTAAGTCATGACCAAGTTGGTTAATAAATTCGTCTTTTTGCCTAAGGAGTTTTTCTACATCTGCAGTCCGTTCCTTGACTTTTTTTTCAAGATCTCTATTCAGGATAGTAAGTTTTTCACGGGCTGAAATTAATTCTTCATTAATGTTTTGAAGTTCCTGGTTTTTATCGCGGATTTGTGTTTCTGCTAAAGACAATGCACTAATTGTATTTTGTAAATCTTCCATGATGTTGAGAGTAGCAAGTTCGCTTTTTTGTAATTTATCAAGTTTTATTCCTAGCTCATGTTCTATTTTTTTCCTATCAGAGATATCTTGTATTATGGCAATCTCACCGATATATTCACCTTTTTCATCCTGTAAAGGGGATTTTCTCAAACTCACTTGAAGACTGGTTTTATCTTTTCGAGATATGTAAATTTCATACGATCGATTTACATTTTTGACATGATCTGCGAATTTCTCTTTTATATCAGAGTTGATATCATGAATAAAAAAGAAAAAATCCTTTCCCATCATTTCTTCAGGTAGATATCCAAGCATATGTGCCATGTACGAATTGACATATGTAGTTTTTGAATTTCTATCAAGGACCCAGATTCCTTCAGTTATATTTTCAACAAGATGATGATATTTTTGTTCAGAATCATATAAAGCTGCTTCAATTGTTTTTATTTTATTTTCTAAGGAAAAATGCATCTCTAAACCTTTTTTCTCTTTGATAATCGAGGAGATTCCAAAGATTAATGCTAAAAAAATAAACGCCATAAAAAAACTAAACATCGTTAGCATCGTGGTGGTGCTATTCTCCATTTGTGTAACATACGAAATAAGGGACATACCACCAATTGTAAAAGAACATATTGAGAGTAAAAACAACAATCCTGAAAAAGACCGTTCTTTTATTATCATAATTAGACAAAACAGGATGGTGATTAATGTTCCAATTTGAAGAGATGTGTAATAAATGACATCTGGGATGAGGTTTGTAATGACTGAAATAAAAGAGAATATATAAAAGAATAAAAACATAATAAAAGCTAATGAAAAATCCTTTTTTCGATAGAGTATCCTATCAATCAAGATAAAGAAAAAACTCTCGATTATTGGTATTGTTCCCCAATGATAAAGATAATAAAAAAAAGTATTTTCTGGTTGTATTGGTGGCGGAAATTTCATTCCAAGATATACAAAAGTAATAACACTTGGAAATAAACCTAAAGCGAACATAATTTTTCTTAAATCGTGGTCCTTCCTATACAGACGGAGAAATGATACGACCAAACCAAAGGAGAACATGCCAAGAATATACCAAAACATTACAGCGATATCCATTCTACCTCGTCTCTCCAGATTTCATTTTTAATTCGTTTAACTGTTTTTTCAATTCAATCATTTTAATTTCTCTATCGATGGTTATTGTTTTGAATCTTTCCAGTTCTTCGATTTTTTTCTGTAATGAAGTTTCAGCTGAATCTTTCATTGACCACAATTTTTGAATCGAGGTTAACATTATGTTTATATTTTTTCCCAGAGTAGATACTTCATCATCCCCCGTAATATCAATATGTTTCGAGAGATCCTGATAATCTTGGATTTCACCTAGCGATTTACTAAAGATGGTAAGGCGGGATGTAACGAATTTATCTAAGATAAAAATTGTTGTTATAACTAGGAAGAACGTGGTTATTAAAAGAAAAATAAATAGGTTTTGAATCACAGCTAGTCCTTGATTGTAGATATCTCTATTTGAACCGACTTGAAGAAGAAGAATTGGATCTCCAAAGATATCATCGATAATAGTGTATCCTTCTACATAGGTTGCATTGATTGGTTGAATAAAAATTCGTTTTCCATTAGCGAAGAAATCTTGAGTAGAAGAGGAAAAAGAGGTATTATTTGAAAGAGGACTAATTACAATAGATAGTTGAGTGATGTCTTTAAGACAATCAATTCTTTCCTGATTCAGATATCGTCCGATGATTAAAGTTCCATGAATCGGCCCATCTTTATTACTTTTTACAATTGGTGTTGCACTGATGAGTATTGGTTCTTCGTTATTATCAAAAAGTATGACTCCATAAGGTTCATCCGTATAATTTAGATGATGTAAAAATATTTCATTATTTGCATTAATAAAGGAGTACAAGCTTTCTGATAGAGAAAGTTCTTCTCCGGTATTTAAATCAAAAGCTTTGCTATATACAAAGCTATCGCTTTGATTATAAAAAATCATAAAATTAACATCTATATCAATGAAAATTTCATATTGAAGATTTGATTGTACATATTCGTCATTTTTATCCTCAACGAAAGTATATGTATCATCCCAGGTAGACCAATCATAACATATTTGTGTTAGAGAAGTATATTGTTGTTCGAATTGATTTAAAACCCGAATCGTATTATCGGTGACTATTTTTCCTTCCAAGGTAGAATAACTACCCATCACAAAAACATGTAATAGAGAAGTCATAACTATAAAGAAAATACTACAAACGGCACTGACGACCAATAGAGTTTTCGTTCTAAGCTTCATTGTCTCATATCTTAATAGTGTTTAACTATCCGGGTATTTCGGATCCAGATGAAGTTGTTTACATAGTTCATTAATTTCCTTTTTTAATTGAACCATTTTAATCTCTCGATTAATCGTGACACTTTTATATTTCTCCAATTCCTCAATTTTCATTTTAAGATTTTGCTCAGCTAGTTTTATATCTGTAATATCCCGAATGACACTTACAATATATTTTAGATTATGATTTTCATTAAATATTGATGACCATGAATGAGAAACCCATTTTATTTTTCGATCTTTTGTAACAATACGGTATTGGTAATTACTTCCAGAGATACCTTGTAATGCTTTTGTTAAAGCACAATGTACTTTTTCAATATCATCAGGATAAAAAATCTCCGGGGTTTTTCCTATTAAGTCATCAGGTTGATATTCAAGGACGGTTCGACATGCAGGACTGATATAACCTACGCGGCCATCGGGATTTGTAAGCATGATGATATCTTGAGTATTTTCAACAATACTTCTGTATTTTTCTTCACTATCTCGCAATAGATCATCTGCCTTTTTAGTATTGGTTATGTCAATGAGAACAGATAGAACAGCGTGTTCACCGCTAAAGTCGATTACCTCACCGGAATAACGTGTAATAATAATATTCCCATTTTTTGATCGAAAACGATATTCATGATTATAAACCGAACCATCCCTACTCAATGTCTCGAACAGAAGCTTTCGATCATTACCATCCACCCAAATATTCAATTCAATTGTTGTTTTTGCGAGTAATTCATCACGAGAATATCCAATAAGATGTTCTAAGGATTTATTTACTTCAAGAAATCTTCCATCATCTATACGAGTAATTGAGATAGCCACTGGACTTGATTTGAAGGCTTTCATGAATTTTTCTTCAGATTTTTTAAGAGCATCAACCATCTTTTTATGCTCAGTGATATCCTCAAGTTCAACGATGATATAAGTTGGAGAACCTTGTTGATCGCGGATGGCACTTACAATTACTTTTCCAAAAATCATATTCTTATCCTTTTTAATATAGCGCTTATCTAGAGTGAAGTACGTTACTTTTCCGTTAATTAAATCCTGGATGAGTCTGTTACTTTCATAAATATCATCACCATGCGTGATATCTTTAAAGGTCATCTTTTGAAGTTCGTTCTCCGAAAATCCTAATATTTTACAAAAAGACTCATTTGCACTAATAAAATATTTATCTTTCCCACAGACCGCGATTCCAATAGGGGCATTCATTACTATTGCTTTAATACGTTCTTCATTTTCTTTTTGCTCTGCATCCATTTTTTTCCGGATACTTATATCTCGAATAAATGCCCAATAACCACAATGACAGTTCTGATTGTCTTTTATAATATACGTTTGTAATTCAATAGGAATAATCCTTCCATCTTTTCGTTTATATTCTTTTTCGTACAAATCAGAATAACCACGTTTTTTTACTTGGTTTTCAAGAATTTGTCTTTCAAGACCATGCCATTTTTTTGGTGTAATATCATCATAGGTTAAGCTGTGAAGTTCATCAATGGAATACCCCAGCATGTCGATGAATGCAGGGTTACATTCGGTTATTTCACCATTCATGTCAACAGCTGCAAATCCATCCCTTAAATTATTGTATAAGTTATGGTATCTCCTTTCAGATTCAACAAGTGCGTCTTCTGCTTTTTTATACTCTGTGATATCCTTAGAAATAAAGAGTAGCTCATTTTTTACAATATCTACTGTACTTTTTAAAAAATGCCAGTGACCGGATTTATCACGAAAACGATAATCAATGTTTTGTGTGGTTGTCAACATATCGTTTGTTAAGGTGTTATTTATCTTTGCTTGAATATAAGGAAGGAGAAGTTCCATGAGTCGTTCTACATCGCTTTCATGAATAAAATCCAGACCCGGTTTCCCTAATAATTCATTCTCTTTATAACCAAGGATTTTTTTGTGCGAAGGGCTAACAAAGGTGAACGTTGGATTGATATCAAAGGTGGTAAATGCGATTAAATCGCTTGTATTCAACGCAATTAATCGATATTTTTCAGTCAATTCAGTAATTCCATCTGGTCTCTGATCGTTGTTCTGTTGTTCAATCTGTACTGTATTTTGCTTTTTTTTTTCGTTTTGATCGATTGGTAACTCATATAGAGTTTCTGTACATTCATTGGTTCTTAACTGATTCTCAGAACGAAGAATAGGAGAGCTTCCAATGGTTGTTTTACTCAACAAGCGGTCAATATTTCTTTCGATCTCTTTAATATCTTCAGACTCTTTTTTCATAAGAGGTCACAGCCAGGAGGAATCTTTCTTTCGAACTACTCAAATGAAATGTGTATAGGGCACCCATCATACTCTCTAGGCACATCCCATTGCTATAGGCTTATAACTTAACAATAAGTTAAATACAATAGTGCTATAAAATAGTAATGGAAGAAAAAATTGGAAAAAACTACCATAGAAAAAAACTAGGGGGACAGTCTTGTTCTATCTCGGGGGAACAAAATACATTCTCGTATATTATTAAGTTCTAGTAATTCCATGAGGAATCGTTCAATGCCGAAGCCGAATCCCCCATGAGGTGGCATCCCATACCGAAATGCTTTTAGATATGCATCGAAGTCCTTTGGGTCAAGACCGCATGCTTTTAATCGTTCGATCAACAACGCAATATCGTGAATACGCTGACTTCCTGATGATACCTCTACTCCTTTGCATTCCAAATCAAAACCTCGAGAATATTTTTCCCTGTCGGGCATGGTATAGAACGGTTTTGATGTCAATGGGTACTTTGTAATAAAGTAGAAATCTTCTCCTTTTGTTTTCATGATTTCACCCAGAAGTCGCTCATCTTCTGTACTGAGGTCCTTCCCCCATTCGATTGGTGATTTCTCCTGTTGGATTGTTTTGACTACTTCATCATAGGTAATTCTTGCGAATGGGAGTTTTGGGATGGTTACTACCTTTTTTAGGATTTCAAGTTCTTGGGAACATTCACTTGCACGTTTCCACATCGCATGAACCAGGTGCTCAAGGATGTTCATTATATCCTCCTCATCGTTTATAAAAGCCATCTCGATATCAACAGCAGTGGATTCGTTCAAATGTCTTCTTGTATTATGTTCTTCAGCACGGAAATACCAGGCAATCTCATAGACCCGGTCCAGACCAGTCGCCATCAGACTCTGTTTGTATAACTGGGGAGATTGTGCTAGAAATGCTTCTTTCTCAAAATACCGTACACGAAACATATCTGTTCCTCCCTCTGAGGAACTTGCGATTATCTTTGGGGTATGCACCTCGATGAAATTCTGAGATCGCAGGTATTCATGTGCGGCTGCAAGGACCGTGTTTCGTATCTTGAAAATCGCTTGTGTTTCCGGTTTTCGTAGATCAATAATCCTATTATCTAGTCGAGTATCAAAATCCGCCTCAACCTTATCGACGACACCTAGAGGTAGAGGTGTTTCAGCAAGTGAGAGCACATCACAGGTTTCCGGGAGAATCTCATAACCATTTCTGACTTTGTCATTTTCTTTACAAAGACCTTTTACTGAGATAACAGATTCTCTTGGTAAGGAGATAAAACGTTCAAAAAGCTCAGGTGTTTTCTTTTTCAGAATCGTTAACTGTAATGTTCCTTTTTTGTCGCGTAAAATCAGAAAAGCAATGGAACCTAGGTTTCTGATTTCTTCAACCCATCCTGCGACTGTGACAGTGGAATTGTATTCATTTGGTGAAATTTCCTTTGAGTAATGACTTCGATACATACAACACCCGTATTAACACAATGAATTTAGTCTTTTTGAAAGGAAACACATGATATTCTCCAGATTTTTCGAATTTTCCCAAGACCGTATAAGTCTTTCTTGTTCTGATTGTTTTGTTTTTTTTAACTTATGAACCCACCGTTCAATCTGAGGAATTGCCCTAATGACATTATCGACTATAGTGATGGTAGCAGATTGTGCGGTGCGAGATAGCGGATTTAAATCGATTGCGATGACAGTTTTTCCCATTCCCACGAGCGCTTGACAGCGGTCACCATCTTCTAGAGGAACAAGAACGACATCAGCAGTAAAAATTCCCTTTTGTTCGCATAAGGCTCGATCGGAATCCAAACCAGGGATTCGAGCATCGGGATGAATACCATACAGAGTTTTGATATCTTTATTATGAAAGAATGTCGCGATTTTCCTCACCCGTGTGGAGGTTCGATGGAATAGGTTTATTTCCAGTGCTGCAGGGATACTTTCGGAGAGGGAAATACATTCATCTGAAACCAAGGCAGCAACATTTCCATTAATCGAAATAACAGGATTCTTTGCACACAACAAAGCAGCCGCTGCAACCTTTTCTGCAGCATCTGCTTGAGGGATGGTTGTTTCACCGAGAAGATAATCAAATGCTTCTCCTCTCCCATGAGCTATCAACCCCGTCTCATGAACGATCCCTTGTTTCATTGCTTTTGAAATCGTTTCTCGTGTCATAAGGGACTGATAGCGGGGATGGCTTTTTGGTATCTGAGACATAGCAATGGTGTGAATAACTAGAGAACCTATTTATAACTTAGGGAGAAAAAGAAGAAAAAAAACAGAAGAAAAATTGTATTATCCGTACATTTCCGGTTGTGGAATCTGACTTGCTCCAGACACGATTGGTTTTGCTTGTTTATGGAACCTCTGGAGTTGTTTTTCAATGCGTTCTGCTTCGTCGTATAAGGGGCCGACGTTAATGTCGATTCCGATAACCAGTGCAATAACATTGATTGCGGATGCCGCGGCGCGTGCATCCGGGTAATTTGGATGTGCTTCTGCAAGGATGGAGATGACATCGAACTTCTCATGCTTGCCCTTATTTAACAAGACTCCGGATACACCAGCAATGATCCCATTCTTGAATTGAGGTATGTTTTTTGCCGCAAGGGTTGCACGAGCGTTCTCAGTTGAACCAATCGCGTACGCATCCACTATCATTTCATCCTCAGCTGTTTTTCCTTCAACAACCATTCCTTCAGGAGAAATCATTAATTTGCATCCTTTTTTCTTTGACCAGAGCATTATCGCATTTGACAGTGAATTAATTAAATTTGGTTTTGGTTTAAATTCAGAGACAAAGACCGCAAGTTTCTGTCCATTTGCCAATGTTCCACCGTAAATCCGTACGGGGGAAAGTGGTTCACCTGTGTGGACAACTGATAATGTGGGAAAATGAGGTGATTCCATTGCTCCAATCTGTTTTAAACCAAGGGCATCAATCATGTAATTTGCAACAATTGTACTTACGAGACCTATCGATGGGAATCCTGCAATAACGGCTCCGTTTGTCAAATTCATCTCTTCAAAATCTACGATTTCGATGTCTTCCAACTGCATCACCACCTTTGGTGCACTGTAATACCACCCAAGCATTTAAAACTAATTGGTTGGTTGGAACAATATTCTTAACCTTTTACGACCCCTAAGGGGATGAGTTTTGCGACTTTTAACGAAATCCCTGCACCATGAGTAACATTTACGACTTCGCTGACGTCTTTATACGCATCTGGTGCTTCTTCGGCCATGACTTTCCAACTCGCAGGGTGAGCGTAAATCCCTTTTTTTCGTAATTCATTCATGATTTGCTCACCGCGGTAGCGATGCACCGCCTCGGTTCGTGACATGACTCGACCAGCACCATGACATGTTGAGCCAAAGGTCTCTTCTGAGTTTTTTGTTCCACGGAGCAGGTAGCTTTCAGTCCCCATATCTCCAGGGATTAACACAGGTTGACCGACATCTCGATATTTTAAAGGGATTTCTTGTCTATCTGGTCCAAATGATCGTGTCGCTCCTTTTCGGTGAACGTATACTTTTCGTTTCTTTCCTTCGATTTCATGCTCTTCAAGCTTTGCGATATTATGACAGACATCATAGACGATCCCCATATCAAGGTCTTCCGCCTGCTGATGTAAAATCTTTTCAAAAGATTCTCGGACCCAATGGACGATCATCTGTCTGTTGCACCAGGCGAAGTTTGCAGCACATGCCATTGCTTTGAGATAATCTTGACCTTCATGCGATGTGACCGGGGCACAGGCTAGTTGGCGGTCTGGGAGCCATATGTTGTATTTTTTTACCGCCTGTTCCAAGATACGGAGATGATCAGTGCAGACTTGATGCCCAAATCCCCGGGACCCCGTGTGTATCATCACCATTATTTGTCCCGTGTTTTTGATTCCGAATGTTTTTGCAGCAATAGGATCAAATATCTCTTCGACTTTTTGTATTTCCAAAAAGTGATTCCCTGCACCAAGAGAGCCGAGCTGAGGAGCCCCCCGTTGTTTTGCTTCATTGGAGGTTTTTGAGATATCTGCGTATTCTAAACAGCCATGTTCCTCTAAATATTCAGCATCCTCGTTCCATCCATATCCATTCTCGATAGCCCATTTAGCCCCTAGTTTTAGTACATCATCAAGTTGCTTCCTATTAAGATGGACTTTTGCTTTTGAACCAAGGCCGGAGGGGACATTGATAAACATTTCATCGACAAGGGCTTGAATTTTCTGTAGATTTAAATCGTTGAATTGAAGATTTGTTCGTATCAGACGAACACCACAGTTAATATCATACCCAACACCCCCTGGTGATACTACTCCGAATTCTTCGTCCATGGCTGCCACACCACCGATAGGGAACCCATATCCCCAGTGAATATCTGGCATTGCGAGTGATTTCCCAACAATGCCTGGGAGCATGGTGACATTTGCGACTTGTTCGGGAGCATTATCCATGCGGATGCATTCAATCATCTTGTCGTTCGCATAGATAACACCTGATGTTTTCATCTGAAGGTTATGTTGAGCTCCTTGATACGTTGAGGGTATTTCGAAACGAAAATCATTTATTTTGCGTAATGGCCCGGTCCAATTCATAGTCATTTCTCAGTGAGCGAATAGAACGAGGGATTTATAAAATCTCTGAGGAGAGAAACCTTATTTCTTTTTTAAGTACGGGACCCCTGTTTCTCTATTGACGACGATACGATATCCATCGGGTAGCAAGGTCGGTACTCCTCGTTCTGATTTCCGTTTACTAAAAAAATGAATTGTGGTTTTCTCCCCATCAGACGTCCTTTTTTCCCGTTTATATAACGTGAAGCCTTTGTAGGTGCAGACTTCTGGAAGTGAGGGTGTTTTTTCCTTCGAGGGAGACAATTCCCATTCTGATGAATCCAAGGATTTTTTCTTTTCTTTTTTTCTCGTTGTTCTTTGTTTTATTGGGGTGAACTCAGAAACATCTGTTTCTTGGACGTGTTCATCGATTTCTTTTTTAATTTGTTTTGCTAACCCTCGTTTGATACCATGGATTTGAACAAGGTCATCAACGTTTGCTTCCCTGAGGTTTTCAACGGAGAAATATCCGTTTTTATAGAGAATCTCCGCTGTTTTTTCATCAATGCTTTCAATCCCGTTGAAATTGTTATAATTCACCTGGATTTGAGGAATATGATCTTCCTCTTGCGGTACTGTTTCAAAGGAAGGTGTTTCTTCAGATTGGTTGAATGCTGGAGGTTCTTCATCGATTTGTGTGGTTTCGGTCCTTTGTTGTTCTTTTAGTAAACGTTTTTGTTCGATTTTCCTGAGTTTTTTTTCTTCTTTTTCTTTTTTCCGTAACGCTTTTTTTTCAGTACGTTCTTGTCTCCAAGTGAGTTTTTGAAACACAGGTTCATCAGGTTTTGTTAAAATAGTCTCCCGTGGTAGTTCCCTATCGTCTCCAGGCTCAGATGGGATGTTTAGTTTTTCAAACTCAGGGATTCCTGTCCCTGGGATAGTTTCAGAGGTTTCTACAGATTCTGTTGTATGCTCTTCATCAACGGGTTGCCATTCAGGGAGATTTGATTCAGAAGGAGACGTTTCTAAGGGTTGTACCGTTGATTCATCGACTAGGGATTCTTGTTCATTTTCTTTTGGAGTAATCTCTAAAAATTCAGGGATGCGCTGATCGATTTTTTCAACCTCGAAGAGTTCTTCATCGAGGAATGAAATTTCTGATGAAGGAATTGATGGCGCAGGGGCAACCGGCGTGACGAGATTAAACTCAGGAAGGGGAAGTGATGGTTGAAATTTTGGTGGTTGGGTGAACCCCGGAGGGTGAAGGGCTGGTTTCGTTCGGAGAGTCACCTTTGGCTCCATAGAATCTGATACGAGGGGATACCGAGGTATGGGCTCATGAGGTTCATAAAGAAACCCATGTAATCGTTTCCGGACCGAATCAAGGGCATAGTCCTCTTTTGAAATGAGACGAGAAAGCGATGGGTCTGACGAGTTATCCAAAATCCTCCGTAGTATAGTGATATCATCTACTTGAGATTTTTTCTCTCGTGACATAGTCTTCAAAAGAGTATAGGTTTCCTCATATATTAATAAATTTCCTTCTGGAATTCTATTTTTTATCAAATAGGCTTTATAAATAAATTAAAAAGGTTATTAAGCTTCTACCCTATTCGTCTCTTTTTGATGCCAATGAACTTCAAAGACCGAGATATTATTTCTATCAAAGATTTTTCAAAAGAGGAAATAGAATATATCCTTGATTATGCTAAGCGTATGGTCCCATATGCGAAAGCAGAAAAACACACAACAGTATTGAAAGGAAATATTCTTGCTACCCTCTTTTTTGAACCAAGTACTCGAACAAGACTGAGTTTTGAAAGTGCCATGCATCGGCTTGGAGGTAGTGTCATCGGGTTCGCAGACCCAAGTGGGACCTCGCAGAAAAAAGGGGAAAGTCTAGCCGACACCATCCGGATGGCTGATTCCTATAGTGATGCCATCGTGATACGACATCCACAGGAGGGAGCCGCGCGACTTGCCGCAGAATTTTCTGAGG
Source organism: Thermoplasmatota archaeon (assembly GCA_025457885.1). Taxonomy (GTDB): domain Archaea; phylum Thermoplasmatota; class E2; order DHVEG-1; family DHVEG-1; genus SM1-50. The sequence goes on from JALOTN010000038.1 coordinate 18,179, forward strand.
TGCCAATATTAAACGCTGGTGATGGTGCAGGACAACATCCGACTCAATGTCTCCTTGACTTGTTCACCATCCTTACAGAGAAAAAGAAAATCAAAGGAAATAACGTGGTGTTGCTTGGCGACCTTAAATACGGACGGACCGTCCATTCCCTTGCGTATGCATTGTCACTTTTCAAGGCAAATCTCACGTTTGTCTCCCCAGAATCACTCAAGATGCCAAAAGAAGTCATCCATGAGTGTAAAGAGTTCGGTGTGGAACCAGTCAGTACCTCCAATCTGGAAAAAGCAATAAAAGAAGCAGACGTTCTGTATGCCACACGGATCCAGCGGGAACGATTCCCTGATCCGGAGGAGTATAACCGTGTTGTCGGGAGCTACAAAGTCGATAATACTCTACTTAAACAGGCAAAAGAAGATATCATCGTAATGCACCCATTACCAAGGGTGGTAGAAATCGATGCTGAAGTCGATACAACAAAACATGCGGTGTATTTCACGCAAGCATTTAATGGGGTCCCAATACGAATGGCGCTTCTTTCCCTTATCTTCGGAGGAAAAAAACTATGAAAGAATTAAAAGTCACACCAATCAAGGATGGAACAGTTATTGACCATATCACACCAGGACGTGCTCTGAAGGTGTTACATATTTTGAAAATACCAGAATCGACTGTTTGGGTCGTAAGTATTCTTATGAATGTGAATGGGAAGAAGGGAAAAAAAGACATTGTAAAAATCGAGAACAGAGAACTTGATCCAAAAGAAGTTGATAAAATCGCACTTATTGCTCCGAAAGCAAC
>JALOTN010000003.1 GCA_025457885.1 Thermoplasmatota archaeon
AAAACCGCTGATCTTATCATGATTGATCTGAAAAAACCTCATCTCACCCCTCTGCATGACCCGGTGTCTCATCTGGTCTACGCGGTCCGAGGAACCGATGTCTGTACCACTATCGTAAATGGGGCTCCCCTCATGCTGGACCGGGAGTTCCTCACCATCGATGTCGAAGAGATCCTGGAACACTCAGGGAAGATCGCTTTGGAGTTAACTAGTTAAATCCCGCGTAATTTCTGGTGCTCCATGCTGAATCTCATCGGTGTCATCCTCGCATTTATCATCATCCTTCTTCTCATCAGAAAGAAGGTCAGTTTCGGTTTATCCTTAATACTTGGTTCGCTCATCGTTGGTGTGTTTTCCCTTCAGATCATCACTCCCTTGGATATTCCAAAAGCGATGATTGAGGCGACAGTCTATTCATTTGAAACACAACAGATTGTCACCGAAACCATAGAACTTGCTCTTTTGATGACGTTGATTTTTGTTCTAGCAAAAACCATGCAGGAGACTGGGGCGATTACCAAGCTTATCGATAGTCTGCGAACCATCTTCTCCAAAGGTGGAACCCTTGGGGTCATCCCAGCAGTTTATGGTTTAATGCCTGTCCCCGGGGGTGCGTTGTTTTCCGCTCCGCTCATCGATAAAGAAGGGGATAAATACAACCTGAAAAAAGAACAAAAAAATTTCTTAAACATCTGGTTCCGTCATATCTGGTTTCCCATCTACCCTATCTCATCTGCGATGATTCTTATCTGCAGTATGAAATTCTCAGGACTCCCCATCCAGCTGCTCATGCTAGCTAACATCCCCTCCTTCCTCGGAGTGCTTCTGATTGGGTTTTTCTTCCTTCGGCGATACACGAAAAACACCCCTCAGACAACCCCCGTCACAACACGAGAGTATCACGGGTTGATCTATCTGCTCCCACCGGTTGTACCACTCATGTTCTATCCGTTGAAGTACATCGGCCTCACCGAGACAGAATGCTTTCTCATCGGTGTCACCATCAGTCTTATCCTCCTTTATTTTTTACTACACAAACCTACGACGTATCTAGGAATCCTGAAGAAATCATTGACCTGGAATCTTGCGCTGGCTATCTTTGGAATCATGATTCTTCGGGAGATGATCAGTCTCTCCCAGATTCATGTTTTGATTACCGACGCTATGCAGCATCTTGCATTCCCCGCACTACTCATCATCATCCTCATCCCGTTACTCCTGGGGACACTCACAGGATATAATCTAGGAGCTGTGGCTCTCTCGTATCCGTTGGTCGAATCCTTCTTCCCCTTCACAGGGGTTCAACTTCTCGGCCTGACCAGCCTTATCTTCATGAGCTCCCTCATCGGATATCTCATCTCCCCCATTCATCTCTGCAACGTCCTGAGCAGTGAATATCTCAAGACAGATACGACACGAACCTATCGAATGTTCCTACCCGCAGCAGCCGTTCTCCTCTTTCTCCAGACGGTTTTTATCCTCCTCATCTTCCCTGCATAAGCCAACAGCATCAACGATAAGTCTTATAAAAAGTCAGGGTCTACCACCCTTGTATGAATCAGGGAATGCTTTTTGATCATCTGAAGAACCCACGTTTCTATGGACCTCAGGTGAACTCCGTCCAACTGTTGCAAACCCACATCTCTTATGTGGCTCTTACGGGGAGCTATGCGTACAAGGTAAAAAAACCGGTGAACTTTGGGTTCCTGGATTTTTCCACCCTGGATAAACGGAAATACTACTGCCAAGAGGAGCTGCGACTCAACAAACGACTCTGCCCTGAGATGTACTTGGATGTCCTGCCAATAACCCAGAAAGATAACACGCTGGTACTCAATGGCGATGGAACCATTGTTGAGTATGTTCTAAAGATGAAGGAATTCCCCCAGGAGTGCATCATGACCCAACTGCTCCAACAGGGGAAAATATCTGAAGAGACGATTGACCATCTTATTTCCATATTGATTGACTTTTATCAACAACAGGAACCAAACCAAGACATTACGAAATACGGTGAACTTCAATCCATCAAACAGAACATTGATGAAAACTTTAATCAAACCAAACCGATGATCGACATCACGGTCCTAAAAGAGACGTTCTTCTACATCAAAGAGGAAGTCGGCAAATTTTTCGAACGGAAAAAAGACGTTTTCGGACGACGAATGAAACAAGGGAAGATACATGACTGTCATGGAGACCTCCATTCTGGGAACATCGTGGTTGATGGCACCTCCATACACATTTTCGACTGCATCGAGTTCAATGACCGGTTCCGGTTCTGCGATGTCGCCTCAGACATCGGATTCCTTGCTATGGATCTTGATTTCCTCAACCACCCTTACCTCTCCAGTTACCTTATTGAACGATACGTGGAAAAAAGTAAGGATACTGATGTGTTCCTGCTGTTGAATTTCTACAAATCCTATCGAGCGTTCGTCCGAGGGAAAGTCCATGGGTTCCAGCTGAACGACCCTCACATCGACCCGGAATTAAAGAAACGCCTATTAACCACTGCACAGACATATTTCGAGTTATCGAAGTACTACACCAGGTTATTCTCCCTTGACCTTCACAGAGATGCGCCAATCATCTTCCTTGTCGCTGGATTATCTGGTACTGGGAAATCCACGGTCGCCCGTAAAATCGCGGTTGATTACCATGCTGCTCTCATCAACACTGACGTCGTCCGAAAAGAGACCGCAGGAATCGACCGATTCGAACAACACCATGACCAGTTCAATACCGGTCTCTATGACCCCAAACGAGTCGATAAAACCTATGAACAGGTGATGCAGCGTGCATCACGTTCCCTAAAAAATAAGGAATCTGTCGTACTAGATGCGACATTCCAGAAGAAAAAATACCGAGAGATGGTGTCTCATCTTGCATCAAAACATCAAGCGAAGCTGGTCATCATCCAGTGCATCTGTCCTGATGCCATCGTCAAAAAACGATTAGATGAACGAATTAGGAAAAAATCCGTCTCTGACGGCCGCTGGGAAATCTACCAGCTTCAAAAAACCACGTTTGAACCATTCAGCGCACCAGAAACACCCCTTACTATCGACACATCTGAGGAATCCTACGAGTATCGGATTGAATTCTACCAACAGCTGCTTTCCCATGTCTCTGAGGTGACCTAAATGGAACTCGCAGGTTATACCATCGATGTTGAATCCGCAGTCCAACTCATCAACGAAAAACACTACAGAACCCTTGCAGTACAAATACCTGAGGGATTAAAACGCCATGTCTTTCCCTTAGTCGATTTCTTAAAGAAGGAAACTCATGCTGCTGTCCTGGTGTCCGCTGACCCTTGCTTTGGCGCCTGTGACGTGGTCAACTACGAGTTGAAAAACCTGGATGTCGACTGCGTCATCCACATCGGACATACCGCGATAGCGGATGTGGAAAACTTCTGGATCCCCACCATCTTCCTGAATGCACAATCCACTCTGGATGTCTCCAAAGTTGTTGAAAAAGCACTTCCTTCCTTGGTCGGGAAAAAAATCGGTCTAGTCACCACCGCTCAGCACCTCCATACCTTAGAGACTGTTCAAACCATCCTCCAACAACATGGTTTTGAAGCATTCCTCGCAGCGGGAGATGAACGAATCAGTGCTAAAGGACAAATTCTTGGCTGTAATTTCTCCAGTGGGGCCAACCTCAGCGACCAGGTCGATTGTTTCTTATTCATTGGCAGTGGAACCTTTCACCCTGTAGGACTCTCGATGAGCACAAAAAAAACCGTTATCGCCGCGGACCCTTATACAAACACCGTGAAAAAACAAGAAATTGAGGATATGAAAAACAATCTGTTACGACAACGATATGGAGCAATCCTCTCCTGTCGTAATGCACGACGCTTCGGGATTTTACTTGGATTAAAACGTGGTCAACAACGCCTCACACAAGCCTCTGAAATCGAACAGATGCTTCATGATGCGGGAAGGCTTTGCTTATTCATCACCCAGGATCAATTTTCACCAAGTGCCTTACAAGGATTCGACCTTGATTGTTATGTATCCACCGCATGCCCGCGGTTAGCCATTGATGATTATCTGCAGTATAAAAAACCAATTATCACCCCGATTGAACTAGAGATTGCTTTAGGGAGACGAGAATGGGAGACGTACGTATTTGATGAGATCCTTCAAGAATGATGAACAAAAGAAAACAGGGTATACTCTATCCTATTGGTGTGTACCATGACCCTGTTACCTCTTGGATGTCAACCACTTGATGAGCTGCTTGGCGGTGGTCTGGAGAGCGGCATCATCACCCGAATCTACGGAGAAGCAGGATCTGGAAAAACAAATTTTTGTCTGCAGACAGCACGGCAATGTGTCCGCTCGAAAAAAAAGGTAGCCTATATCGACACCGAGGCCGTCTCCCTGGAGAGGATACGCCAGATCTGCCAGGACGGCGAGTATAAAAACATCTTACGGGACATCCTGTTCTTCACTCCAACGTCATTTGCCTCACAAGAACAGATGATCTGCGACGCAATCGCACAAAAAGGGATCGGTCTTATTGTGGTTGACACCATCACCATGTTCTATCGATTGAACCTTGAGGCAGATCGAGAAGGAGCGATCCGATCGTTTACCCGACAACTCACGAACCTTCAACTCGCAGCCCGTGAAAAGGACATCAGTGTGATTCTCACAGAACAGGTTTACACAAATAAAAAAGGAGAAGTGAAGCCTTTCACGAACCGTGATGCTGAGCATATGACCAAGACGATATTACGATTCGACCGGAAAGGAATCGGGCAACGTGAGGCAATCATTATCAAACATCGGTCCCAGCCTGAGGGAAAAAAAGCAAGCTTTCGAATCACTGCCACTGGTTTAGAATAACACTGTTAACGAGGGAACAGCGACTCATTTTTTTTATCATTTTTATGATTTCTCATTTTCTGTTTAAAATCTTAGGAAATCAGAGATGAGACTAAAACTATTTAACATCCGTCATGATGCAACGACCATATATGGACGAGCGTAAGGAAATCAACTATAAAACCCTCCGTCGGATTCAACAAGATGAGCAAACATCAGCACTTCTGACAAAGATTCATTCGACTTTCTACAAAGACCTTGCATCTTTTCAAAAAACCCTGGAAGGCAACATTGAACAAGAGAAAAATCCCTTAAAACTCAAACTATTCAACGATGAGGCTCAAAATATAAAGAAAATCGCAAACAGCATCTATGAGCTTCGTGAGAAAAAAATCGTCCAGGCGGCGCTTGCCACTGCGCGTGGTGCTACACCAGAGCTAAACAATTTCCTTGAAATTGAAAAGAAACTCTATCGCTCCCTTGTCGAACAAATCAATCTTTCCAGAAACGAAATCTTTGAGAAACCCTCAGAACAAATGCCCGAGACGCCTTCTGTAGCAGTATCAGAGCCATCTCCTGTGAATGATGTCTCAAATACCCACTCAGTTGTCCGTGTCTTAGAAGATACCCCTGCCTTCGTCGGAACCGATGGAAAAACCTATTTGTTACGCAAAGAAGATGTGCTTTCCATGCCACGTGAAATGACCGAAACACTCCTGAAAAAAAAGGTCGTGGCACAGGTCAGATAAGGCACCCTACATTTTTATATACCTTTCTTACTTACGGTTACAATCGAACTGTGATATCTATGAAGATACCAAGGAAAATCAAACGATACTGTCCTTTCTGTAAAAAACATACACTTCATGAAGTTGACAAGATGAAAAAACGGAAGGCAAGCGAGTTGAAACGAGGACAACGACGATTCAGACGAGCCACCAGTGGATATGGAGGATTTCCTCGACCAAAACCAGAAGGACGAGAGAAAACCAGTCGGCGGGTCGCCACACGATTTACCTGCACCGTCTGCAAGAAGATGCATCAACCACCCAGCATCCGATCAAAGAAATTTGAAATAGAAGGTGAGTAATCTTATGAATCAACCAAAAAGCAGGTTTATAAAAGTACGATGTAATGATTGTGAAAACGAACAAGTTCTGTTCGATAAAGCCAGTACCACCGTACTGTGTCATATCTGTGGCAGTAAACTTGCCACCCCAAGTGGTGGGAAAGCAAAAATAAAAGGAACTATTTTAGAAACCATTGAATAAGGTTTTTCTCCATGATGAAAAAGGAGTACCCTGAAGAAGGAGAACTCGTCATCGGTACGATAACAAAAGTCCAAGGTTTTGGCGCGTTTGTCGCTCTTGATGAATATCCAAACAAGGAAGGGTTCATCCATATTTCCGAGATAGCGACCGGATGGGTCAAGCGGATTCGTAATTTTGTTAGAGAGAAACAAAAGGTTGTTTGCAAGGTCGTCCATGTCGATGAAGCAAAAAAACACATTGATCTTTCCTTAAAGAAAGTCAATGACCATCAACGTCGGGAGAAAATACAGGATTGGAAGAACGCGCAGAAATCCACAAAACTTTTTGAGATGGTCGCCCAGGAACTGGGGAGGTCTGTCGAACAGTGCTACAATGAATTCGGCGATGCTCTCGTGAAGAAATATGGTACGATGTATGCAGCGTTCGAAGAATGCGCCTATGATGCAAACACCCTGAAAAACGATGGGTTTACTGGCGACTGGTTAAAGAAGTTTGAGGAAGTATCCAAAGGAAGTATCACGGTTCCTTTTGTTGAAATCAAAGGGATGCTTTGCCTTACGTCATATCTTCCTGACGGGATTACCTATATCAAGGAGGCTCTCAAGGTCGCCGAAAAAAGTGAGTTTGACGATGTCACCATTGATATTAAATACATTGGTGCACCTCGCTACATGATCAAAGTCAAGGCTCCGGATTATAAGATTGCAGAATCACAGATGAAGAAAGCTGTAGAGCGCGCAGAAGCATACATGAAAAAAACAAAAGGTGAATGCGAGTTTCAACGTGAAGTCGAAGAATGATGTCTGAGATACTTATTTGTCCTAATTGTCACCAGTACACCATTCATCCGATATGTCATCAATGTAAAGGAAAAACAGTTTCCAATAAACCTGCCCGATTCTCCCCACAGGATCATTATGGGAAGTACCGCAGGGAGTTGAAAAAAATAAAACGGGATGAACTGAGACAATGAACCTCGTAGAAATTAAGTATGTGGAGAAAAAACCGAAACTGAAGAACCCGATTTTTATTGAAGGATTGCCAGGGATTGGCAATGTCGGGAAACTTGCTGTGGAACATCTGATTGATTCCATGAAGGCGAAGAAATTCGCTGAGTTGTACAGCAAGGATTTTCCGCCACAAGTATTCATTAATCCTGATGGGACCATCAAACTCGTCAATAACGAGTTTTTCTATTGGAAGGCAAAGAAACGAGGACAGCAGGACATTGTTTTTTTGACTGGTGATTACCAAGGTCTTTCCTCCCAGGGACAGTACGAGCTTGCAGAATCCATTCTTGATATCGTTCAGGATTTAGGTGTGAAACAGATGTTCACCCTTGGTGGGTATGGTCTTGGTCGTGAGATTAAAGAACCAAAAGTCTTGTTCGCGACTACGGATGTGCGTCTCGTCAAATCCATGAAGAAGTATGGAGCGATATTTAAGAAAAACGAGCCCGGTGGTGGGATTATTGGTGCCAGTGGGCTGTTGCTTGGTTTAGGGAAACTCCGTGGTTTGGAAGGCACCTGTTTCATGGGAGAGACACCAGGGTATCTTGTCGACCCGAAGAGTGCCAAAGCAGTACTCAAGGTCCTTACTAAGGCGGTGAAGGTGGATATCGACCTCTCAAGACTTGAGGAGAAAGCCAAGGAAATCGAGTATATCGCTCAACAGCTGAATGAAATGGAGACGATGGTCAAAGAAAAACCTGATGACATTCGATATATCGGGTAGTACTTTACTTTTTTTCTTTTTCTCTTCTAGGAGTTTTTTTGAAAATGAAGTGGAAGGAAGAGAATGTTTTATTTGATTCCCAGGAGGAAAAACAGCAGGAGTGTTCCTGTCTTGGTTGAAGACGTTTCTTTAACGTTTGCTGCGGATAATGTGATGGTGATGGTTACTTTTCCAAATCCGAGTACAAGGATTCCTGCGTGTAAGGTGATTTCTCCGATAGGCGGGAGTTCTGTTATAGTAAGATTAAATTGCTTTCCGATGAGGACAAATCCACCAGAAATAGTTACATTCACAATCACATCCCATGCGGTGTAATTCCCGATGTTTTTAACCGTAAATGATAGCCCGAAGCCGCCTTTCAGAGTAATTTGTAGAAACGTCTCATAAAGACCATAGGTCTTGAAACATCCATCGGCATCAGTAAATTCACTCCAGTTTTGACCATCGTTAATGGAGAGGTACACTGTTCCATTCGGATAGATGTTTGTTCCATTGCCCGAGATCCAATAGTAATTGTCTGTGACGTTCGCGGTGTAAACAACGATATAATACGTCTGACCTGGTGTAACCCAGATGTCGGGGAAATTAAATTCCATCCATGCGAGTTGTTCCTCTGCAGGGGTTCCATTGACGATGGGAAACGCACTTGGTTCCATCGAGACAATTGAGAGGTCTTCTTGTGTCAAGTTATCGCGTATTGCTAAGACGCAGGGTTCTGAGGTTGATGCGTTTCTTGCCATTAAAAAGAACGCTCGTGTTAATACCTCTCTCTGAGGGATAAAGGATTGAGCTATTGAGAGATTTGCATAAAACTGAAATATGTTTGTTCTTCCTAAGGGTAATGATCCGTCATAATCAGTCATTGATTGATCAAGTTCATCAATGTATGGTGATTCAATACCATTTCTTTGAGTGCTGTTTTGGTTTTTTTCTCTTGCTGCGATAGCAGTGGTTAGTCCACTAAGGACCATGATGCTTACAATGAAAAATGATACCAATTTTTTCATATTCTTCGCCTCTCCCAAATATATGTTAAAGAAATATTATATCGATTCAGTATTTATACCCTTTTATCACATAAATAAGAATAGGTAAAAAAATTATTCAAGGAAGATAACTTTATTCTAAGTCATGTAAAGGCCTTACTTTTTTTTCAAATTGTTTTAAATCAAAAATGACATCCTGGCCTTTTGTATTTTTCGTTCGATCAAGATAAAATGAACTGATACCAAGTTTCTGCGGAGCATAATAATCAAACTCTTTATGATCGCCTACATGGATAAGCTCTTCTGGGGATATCTCCATTTTTTTACAAATCATCGCATAGAAATCCGATACTTTTTTGACGGTATGGAAATCCGATGTCGAGGAAAAAACCCTCCCGAAATATTGATGTAATTTCGCCTGTGTGAGTTGAACGTTTATGAATTCTTTTTTCGCGTTCGAACTGATAATGAGCGTATAGTGTTTTGATAATCGTTTTAAAACCGCAGGAACCTCAGGGAAGACTTCAACATATGTTCTATAGTCCAGGAGCATTTTTTTCCAGTCTTTCTTTAGATGGAACCGTTCGAACCAGTACCCTGGGTCGTACCATTCGATACGATTCTCTCCAATTCTTTCATATTCCTTAAAAAGAATTTTTTTCGCATCTTCTATCTCCAGGTGATGTTGCGTAGCATAGAGCGTTGGTACACCTTCAAGCCAGAACGCATCTGCGAATGTGGGTTTCACAATAGTGCCATCAAAATCAAAGGAGATGATTTTTATCATGAGGCTCGATGCTACATGTTCTTATGTATTAAAAAATATCCTCTAAGCGCAATATGGTGTTTCGCTGTTCTTAGGTTTTCGATACCGGGAGTTGTTTTTTTCTCCGTAGTTGTTGATAGCCGATGATAGCAATGATACCAGCGAAGATTAAGACAAGGGAGACACTCACAGCAGTTGCGATGTTCATATCCGTAATCGTGTTCGGCTGGGCTGTTCGTTTCAACCAGATTCCAAAGAATGCCCAAAGGACCACAAGACTATAGGCGATGTCCTTTCGTAACGCAAGCATGAGGTAGGTAAGCAGGGTTCCAATCGCGATGATGAGGATCGTCCAGGTCATCTGGTCGATGCCAAATCCATCCCATTGGATTGACACAAGATACGCGGTCACGTTAGCAATCGTCGCAACACTTATCCAACCGAGATACACACTGAACGGGACATGCACACAGAGTTTTTCTTTCATCGGAACATTCGCTTTTCCAATCCTCAAACGTAGATAAATCGCAAGCAGACAGCAGAGTAGCAGGATCATCACAAGCAGGGACAGACCAACGTATTCGTAATGCCACAGGAAGATCCAGGCGCTGTTCGCAACGCCACTTAAGATATACAGCAAGGTGATCTGGGATACGAATGGCATCGGTGTTTCTTCTTTTCGGAAGAGGTCCCGTGCTTGATAGAGCGCAAAGACAACCCAGAGGATATAAATGATACTCCAAATGGAGAATATCAGACCGGCTGGGACGAAAAAGTTTGGGAGGGCATCAGAGAGTTCTTGGGTCGTCTTCCCGTTGAGCGGGAGGATAACGGCAAGACCATTTACGATGATGGTCAGAAGTGTTACAAGGATGTTTCCTATCTGAAGGATTTTCTTTTTTCCTCGCGGGGTCATACACGATACCTCTCATAAAAGAATCAATTGTGTGAAGATAAGCTTTACGAGCGATTAAAAAAAAATCAAGAATGATTTACCGTGGGCAGGCAGCCATCCCATGTTTTTCCAGATACTGTTGATGATACTCCTCTGCCGGATAAAATGTGGTGGCTTGAGTGATCTCAGTGACAATCTTTTTTTTGTGTTTCCCTGATTGTTCAAGGTCGTTTTTTGATTGTTCCGCGATACTCTTCTGTTCTGCGGTATGATAGAAAATTGCGGATCGGTATTGTGTCCCAACATCGGGTCCTTGTCTGTTCTTTGTTGTCGGGTCGTGAATGTCCCAAAATACCTTCAGAAGCTGTTCGTAGGTTATTTTCTGTGGATCGTAAGTGATTTCGACAGCCTCTGCATGTCCGGTTTTATCGGTGCAGACATCTTCATAGGTAGGGTTCTTCAGCATACCCCCCGTATATCCTACCGTCGTCGAAACAACACCACTGAGGTGTCTAAACGTTTCTTCGACATGCCAAAAACATCCAGCAGCAAAGGTCGCTTTCTCCATAGTAATCACTTATCTGGAACCATCAGGTTTCGTTGGCTATTAATAGTTTTTCATCTCATAAAAAGGAGGTATTATTATTATTCGAGAATCAAAAAAGTCTGACTCCTAAAATGACGTTAAAAAAATTTAGATGTTCCCATATCTTTGTTGATGTTTCTCTAAAATTTCGTAACTGATTGTTGTGGGAAGAATTTCTCCTGCTGGAATCTCTTGGTCCGTTGTTTGATAACTTCGGTGAGGGTATCGGCGATGCCCTCAATGCTTTCATCGATTTCCTTAAGCGAATAGCGTTTCGTCGCGTATCCTTCCTTGTATGACTCCTCATCTCTCATCAAGTCGATCACCAACTGTTCCGGGTCAAGATTATGGTGTTCTCCATCGATCCCGATATACAAACGAGCGTCTCGTATGGAGATGTCCACATTCTTTGAACCGTTGAAGGTTTCCAGTTCGCAAAACACACCCCGTTTCCGTAATGACTCATAGAGTTTTAACGCATGTGGTGAGGCGCGTTTTTCCCGTTGATGGTGCATGCAGAGGCATTTCCCAAAATTCGTCATGGAGTAATCGTATTCTGCTTTTGGGAGTTTCACATTACAGACCTCACAAAAATAATCCTGTGGATTGAGGACGTCTCGTTTCAGATCGCGTTCGAGTTTGGCAAGTTTCACCAGTCTGTTGTCCTGCTCCATCTTATCCCAGATGATCTGCAGGACCTCTCGGAGTGAAAGCTCATCGATACTAATTTTGTATTTTATCGCAAGCAGTTTAACAAGTTCCTCGAGAAGATCCGCGGGATATTTCCCTTGATATTTCTCCACAAAATTATAGACGATGTCATAGGCTTTGTTATCATTTATCTTATCTAACAACTGCATTAAATGGAAGTTATAACACTCATTGCAGACAACCTTGCCATCTGGTAGCTTCCGATACGATGTCCAGAGTCTTTTACTGCATCGCTCGCAGTTGAACATTTTGTCCCATCCCATAGGAATCCAATACCAAATATCCTGTCTTTATTTAAATGTTTTTTCAATTTTACTCGTTCCGTGTGTTTTTTGTTGATAAATGTTCAGGAATTTGTTGTTATTAAATTATTTAATATCAGCAAGCCTTTGACCTTGGTATCCTCGATGATTCAACCAATAAAGAAATATATAGGACAATGCTATTTCTGTACCGCTAGCAGGGATTTCCCGTGAACGAAGACGATAAAAAAGCATTTCTTGACGACTTCAAAAAAGGAGACATAGAGAAGAAATTAGACATGTGGTACTACGCTGTCGACCAGGAGGCAATCTGGGAAGAAGTCCTTGCAGAAATGTCTATGATCGCCCAAGTGACAAATCCACAGAAGGGAAAAGCTGTCGACGAGGAATAAGGGTTTTTTATATGAATGAAGAAGACAAAAAAGAACTCATGGAAGAATTCAAGAAAGGCGATGGAGCTAAACGTCTCGATCTGTGGGATTATGCCTTAGCGCAACAAGTGCTCTGGGAGAACATCATCGCAGAGCTGCAACGGATAGCCCACGAACAAGGCGTCGACAAAGAGCTTGACAAACGAATGGAAGAAGATATGAAGGGAATGGAATAAGGCGTTTCCTTTTTTCACTTCACAAGATTTGCACTTATATCCCATAATTTTCTTGCAGCAACCATATCATAGGTTTCTGGCTTGGTTTTTTTTACGGTGTTTTTTTCAAAATATTCACCAGTGATTGTTTCGATCTCTGGTGCACTAGCCAAATAAATTAGTGTGTGAGCGGCAACCGATGGCGCTTTTCCGAGCAGTTGAAACATTTTCGCAGAAAACCAACCAGCGTCCCTCCCAAGGTTCGTCCGACTCATTCCAGGATTCAAACAATTAACGGTCACCCCTGTCCCTTTTAGTTTCTCCGCTAAAAGCCTTGTCCAAAGGATTATAGCCAGTTTTGAATGAGCATATACTTTCATCCCAGAAAAACCTGTATTGAACTGCAGGTCCTCGAAATGAATTGTTCCAGAGTGTAAACCTGAGGTAAGATTCACGATTCGAGCAGGAGCGCTTTTTTTCAGGGTTTCTAGGAGTAGATTGGTGAGGAGGAAGGGAGCAAGGTAATTGACTGCAAACATGTTTTCGATACCGTCTTTTGAGATTCGTCGATGGTAATCCACCACCCCTGCGTTGTTCATTAAAACCTGTAATGTATCATGTTTTTGGAGAAACTCCTCGCTGCATTTTCTGATTGACTCAAACGAAGCGAGATCGCAAAATAACACCTCGATGTTCGGGTTCCTTGTTTCGTGGATGAGTGTTTGTCGAATTTTCTCCCCTCGTTCTTTATCCCTGGTGGTAAACACCACGGTTGCCCCAAGTGATGCGATACCTTTAGCGGTTTCTTTCCCAATCCCTGATGTTGCCCCGGTGATTAACACCGTTTTTCCGTCCATGCTCATACTCGAATCTCTCCATGGTTTGAAAAATTTCGATGTTGTATCACCACTCTGCTTTAAAAGGATTTCAAAAGGAAAGATTAAAGAAAGATCTTCTCCTTTTGTAGATTATGAACGTTCCTCTGAAGAAAAAACATCGTCTCTCACGTCTCATCGATGAGAGCCTCCAAGGTTTATCCCCAATACAGACGATTATGAAAATGGCGGAAGATGAAGCAATCCGAAAAATGGGTTTGAATCCAACACAGGTCATCTCGTTTGGTGGCGGTTGGTGTAATCATTCCGCTCCTGAGGAATTACGAATCACCTATCGGACAATCCTTAACGATGTTTCTTTATTTCATCAAAGTGGTCGATACAGTCCGATTATCGGGGACTCCGCCTGTCGAGAACAGCTCTGTCGCTTTGAGGAGACAATCTATGGTCTGAAACCTTTGAGTCGGAATAATATTCTTCTGGGGCATTCCTCTACCCAGCTGTTCCATGACGTCCTCCGAACGATCTGTGACCCAGGGGAACCCGTGGGGTTTCTCGACCCGACCTATGCGAATTATATTAATGCCGTCAAATGCGCACTACCAACTTCTCCGATTTGGTTCATCCCTGCGTTAGATCCTCAGACATGGACGTACCTACAGACTCCAGATGTTTCCTTAGAGATCCTCAAACAGTATTGTGACAAGGGACTCCGGGTGTTCGTTATCCCCGTGCCTGATAATCCCACAAGTCAGATTCCCTCTGACGAATTCTTATCCAGCGCCTTAGATATCATCACCGATGTGAATGGTTACCTTATCATAGATTTCGCGTACAAAGCTCTCTGGTTTCGGGAAATGCCAGAATGTTATACGTGGTCTCCTCAGGAGTATTCCCATTTGATTACCTTGCATTCACACTCCAAATGGCTCTCCAGCCTCGGACGTCGTTTTGGATGGGTCGAAGCCGATAATGCTGTAATCAATGGTTTAGAAAAAATAAACGAATCCATGCTGCTCTCCCCTGATACTCTGCATAGTATGGCCACGGTGAGGTTCTTAGAACACACCCTTTCTGATGGCTCATTACAACAGTATATCGATGATACACGACACCTCTATGAAAGAACCGCTGCGGTGATGATATCAACCATTGACTCTGAGCTTGGTTGGAAACGGCTCTCCCCTGATGGTGGGCTTTATACTTGTTGTCCCACCCCTAATCATCAGCAGCCACGAAGATTCATCGAACGATTGTTAAGGGAAACAGGCGTGCTGCTAATACCTGGGACTGGTTTTGGTCCCAGTATGGACTACGGAGTACGTCTGTCCTATGGACCTCTCTGTTATGACCATCAGAAGATTTTCGAAGGGATTGAGCGAATAGCCCATTATCTCTCCAAATAGCCCTGAGTTCATTGATTGCAGATGATACCCCTGCAACCAGTATTTTTATAAAGAGATACACAGATGCTGTATATGGAGGAATCCAGTATGAAAAAACTCTTCATTATTTGGTTGAGTCTTAGTTGCCTATTCTCTCTTATGCAGGTAACTGTCATTTCCAACCCACAAAAAACACTCACACCGTCTCAAGTGTCATTGTTAGATGGGGGTTGGGTTGAAGAAAAAGACAATATTACGATTCTGCACGTGAGTGGATCGCATTATGAGATGGGTTACCAACATGGATACTTATTGCAGGAAAAAGTCCAACAGAATATCCGTGCATTCTTAGGTTACGCGGAACAATATCTTCCACGGAGTGAACTCCTTGGATATTGGGATGTCTCCAAAAACTATGTCCCCCCTGTGTACATCGAAGAAATCCAGGGAATCGCGGATGGGGCTAACATCTCTTTTGATGATATCGTCACAGCGATCATGGCGATTGAGTACGCTGATCATGGATGTTACGGAATTGCTGCCTGGGGGCTTGCTACTGTCGATGGACAGATGTATCATGCCAGGAGTTTTGATTTACCCTCCACCATACAGGATTCTGTGACCGGGAGATACGCACATGAGAACACCATCCTTGTCGTTAGAAACCCCGATGAAGGCGTCGCTTCAATTTCCCCTGCAATCGCTGGGTCGTTCCATACGGGCGGAGGGATGAATGCAAATGGAGTCTGCCTTGGGATTCAGATCTGCTGGAGTAAGGATCAGACCTTTGAGGGGAATCCGTATCATTTCCGTGTCCAGGAAGTCTTAGATTCTGCGACCACGGCACAGGATGCTATCGAGATCCTTAACACGAATCGGACCCATGGATTCAACTTTATTGTCTCTCAAGCGGACCCTGCCATAGGGTACGCCCTTGAGCAGACTGCAAACCTGACCTATGTAGGCTCCCATGATAACTATTCTGTTGAGAGTCATAAACCATTCTGGGCTATTGGGCATGTCATAAGACGAACAAATGTGTTTCTTGAGCCGGAGATTGCAGCCACCCAACGCAAACCATACAATCCTTCGGGGTTGATTGCTTTCTTCAAACTGCTACTCATGCAAAAAACCAACCCATATTTTGCAGTATTCCAGCTCTATCAATCCGTGAGTAAAGAGATTTTTATTACCTGGGGGAATTTATCGCTGAACACAACCCTGGAGGTGCTACGCGATGGATATCTCGCTGAGGATTTTCCCCTCTTGCGATTGATTGAGCGGCTTGGAAAAGGAACTGGGATGGCAGAGGCATGGAATCAATGGGTCGCTTGTCCATCCAATGGAGATTTTGTCTTTAGTTTCGCGGACCATGACCAGATGGCATTTCGAAATCCGACGCATTTTGTCAATTTCTATGACCTGCTGAGCCAGACCCCGCCATAATATATTTTTTTTCTTTTTTTTCTCTTATTTTTCCATACTGTAATATATGTCTTCTCTGATGTTTTCTCTAATGCAGGCACCCCGGATTGAGTTATTCGATTGGTTACTACAAAAAGCTCCTCAGGCCACCCATAATCTTGCTTTTAGTAATATCTATGGATTGACGATGCAGGAATACAAGGCGCTCTCTGGGTTTCAACTTCCTGATGATTTTGAGTTAGGTTCCAATACCCAATATGGGGCTGATGTGTTAAAAAAGACTCTTCAGACACTCTATGATTGTGAGATGAGTAATATTGTGACAACCACGGGGGCAACCGAGGCGAATTTTCTTGTTTTTTCAGTCTTGCTAGGACAGGGGGATGAATTTCTTATTGAACAACCAGGGTATCAACCGTTGTGGTTGACCCCGGAGATGCTTGGGGCGAGAAAGATCGATCTCCCCCGTAGATTTGAAGACGTCTTTAAAGTTGATGTCGAGAAGTTATCGGCTCTTCTTACCCGGAAAACAAAATTGGTGGTGTTAACGAATCTTCATAATCCTAGTGGTAAGATGATGGATGAAAAAACGCTTTCATCGATAGCGAACATCGCATTGGAGTTTGGTGCTTATGTGCTTGTTGATGAAATCTTTCTTCATGGATCGGCTCAATTTCTAAAATCGTCATTTGGGATTCCAAATGTGATTGTGACGGGGAGTGCGACGAAGATCTATGGATTGGGGGGACTTCATACCGGGTGGATTATCGCACCTCAGGAGATTGCTTCACTCTGTCAGAGGTTGAAGGCGCATACTACAGGAGCATCTGCTCATACCTCAGAGGTCCTGACCGCACATGTTCTTCAAGCAGCTCATCCTATGTTGATAAAACGGTTCCAGGAACGAGCAAAACCGAACCTGGACTATCTCAAGAAATGGATGAATGCTCATACAGAGTTCTTCGACTGGGTTCCCCCGGATGGAGGCATCATATGTTTCCCACGATATCATATGAAGGTATCCTCTTTAGATTTATGTACAACGTTGTTCAAGATGCAAAAGATTCTTATTAATCCTGGATCCTTCTTCAATCAAGATGGTTTTGTCCGAATGTCCTTTGGTTGTGAGTTGCCTCTGTTGCAGGATGCCTTAGATGCGTTAGAAAAGGGATTGCAGCATCTACAGTTCAATCGTTAATTTTTTATTTTCCGTATGAGAATAAATGCACTGAGGAGGGCACCGAGCGCTATGAGAAGTTCGAAACCAGGTGTGGAAGAGGTATTCCCGTCGTCATTGGTGTTTTGCTGGGTGATGGTAAGCTGAGAGGTTTTTGAACCACCTTGGATGCAGGATGCCGTGACCTGGAGGGTATCACCCACGGTCGCATTTACAGTGTAACTATAGGTAAAGCTGTTAGGATCCGGTTGTTCTGTGTAGAATGTTGTATTATAGGTAACATTGTTTTTCTTGATTTCAACCTTTGAGATGTAATGGGTTGATGGGTTGGCGACCTGGTGAGTGATGGTGATTCGAAGTTCTTGTGTCTGAAGGTTATAGGAGACGGTGAGCGTGGATGGTGAATGCGCTATGGTGTTTTCCGTCATGGTGTAAATGGCTGTTATAATAATGAGAAGGATTGCTAGGTTCCGTAATATGACTCTCTGCATTGAGTTGTCTCTTTTTTGTTTGGACTTCATGATGCTCACTCTTTTTTTCCAGTACTATTTGTATATATTTTTATATATATGAAAATATGCCTAAGATAAGATGAACGCTGCCCAGAACAATCGAAAGATACGCAAGACGGAAATGCCATTGCACAGAAATCTTCGTTTTTCCCTTCTTCCGCAAAAAGGCAATCAACGCAGTCAAAAAAAACAGGAGAAAAACCACAATCCCCAGATACACAATCAAGGGAAGACCACCAATCAAATAATAACTAATTTCCTGAAACATACACTCACCCGAAGATTACAAGAGATATCACACTCATTATATAATATCCTCTCTCAAACACCCCTCAGAGTGTCTATATATTTTTATAACAAAACAGCGATTAGAACTTATGACGATAACCCAGGTTCGAAAACGAACAGGTGAACTCGTTGATTTTGATGCTGAAAAAATCACCCAAGCTATCCAGAAGGCCATGCTTTACCTCGAGGTAAAAAACAGAAAAAAAGCCGAATTTCTCAGCAGAAAAACAATCGAAGCTCTTACCATCGAACAAAGGAATTTCCATCAAGGAATCCCCTCCGTCGAACAAATACAGGACGCCGTAGAGGAAATCCTTGAAAAACGAGACAAACGCATCTACAAAGCCTATTCACTCTACCGACGCTCTCGGGGGATAGCCCGTGAACTCAAACAATACTTCAAAATCCATGATGATCTCAAACTAGGTATTAACGCTCTCAAAGTCCTCGAAGAACGCTACCTGCTCAAAGATGAAGACGGCAAAATCATCGAAACCCCAACCCAGATGTTCAGACGAGTCGCTATAGCTATTGCAGCACAAGATACAAACTATGGGAAAGATCCATTGAAAACCCAGGACGCTTTTTACAATGCCATGCGAAAACTTGAATTCCTCCCCAACTCACCAACCCTGATGAACGCAGGCACCAAACTTGGACAACTCTCCGCCTGTTTCGTCCTGCCCATCGAAGACAGCCTTGAAGGGATCTTCACCACCTTAAAACACATGGCACTCATCCAACAGTCCGGGGGTGGGACTGGATTTAGCTTCAGTCACTTACGTGAAAAAGGAGCGATTGTCAAAAGCACCAAAGGCGTCGCCAGCGGCCCCATCTCATTTATGCGCATCTTTGACAGCACCACTGATGTAATCAAACAAGGAGGGAAACGTCGGGGAGCAAACATCGGAATCCTCCTCTGCAACCATCCAGATATTGTGGATTTTGTCACTGCAAAATCAGGCAAGAAACTCTCAAACTTCAATATCTCCGTCGCCGTAACCGATGCATTCATACGAAAAGCACAGAAGAATCAACAACTCCAATTACGCAGCCCAAAAACAGGGAAAATCATCCAAAAAATAAACGCAGCAGATTTATTTGAACTCATCGTACGATACGCCTGGGAGACAGGGGATCCTGGATTGTTATTCATCGATGAAATCAACCGCAAACACCCTCTCAAAGCCATGGCTGACATTGAAGCAACCAACCCCTGTGGCGAGGTCCCCTTACTCCCATATGAATCCTGCAACCTGGGCAGCATCAATCTCGTAAAAATGATTACCAACGGGCAGATCAATTGGAAAAAACTCCGAACAACCACCCGCCTCGCAATCCATTTTCTCGATAACGTCATCGATGCGAACAACTATCCGCTCAAAGAAACAGAAAACATCACCAAAGCCAACCGAAAAATAGGTCTTGGTGTGATGGGATTCGCAGATCTCTTATTCACCCTGAAAATCCCCTACAACAGCAAAGAAGCCCTCAGACTAGGAGAAAAAATCATCAAATTCATTGCACATGAAGCACAACAAAAATCAATGGAACTTGGAAAAGAACGAGGGCCATTTAAAAATTTCAACCAGAGTACCTGGCAAAACAAATACCCTTCAATGCGTAACGCGACCTGTATCACCATAGCACCCACCGGCACTATTAGCATCATCGCTGGATGCTCCTCCGGCATCGAGCCTGTGTTTGCGCTCGCATTCCTGCGTCGCGTCATGGAAGGAAAACAATTACCTGAGATCAACGACATCTTCAAAAAAGAATTACTCCGACGCGACCTCTATTCGGAGGAGTTAGTCCAAGAAATCTCCAAAACAGGTACAATCAACAAACGACATTTACCCAAAGACTTGAAACAAATCTTTGTCACCTCCCTTGATATCTCACCACAATTCCATGTCAAGATGCAAGCAACCTTCCAACGCTATGCGGACAATGCGGTTTCCAAAACCGTCAACCTCCCAAAGAACGCGACACAAAACGACGTCAAAGAAATCTACCTGCTTGCATGGAAACTGAAATGCAAAGGAATCACTGTCTACCGTTATGGCAGCAAACCAGAACAAGTCCTCTATCTAGGAACAGGAAAACCAATCGTAGTATCCTCAGACTATGACGGTGGATGTCCCACTGGACATTGTCCCCATTAAACCACACAGAAAACAAATATTTAAGTATCGCAATGAGATAAGATTGTCTACCCAACGGATGAAAATAGATGCACCACTGACTCAATTCGTGTATTTTTTTTTATTTGTCGGGCAATGATGGTGAAAAGGAGAGACTATGTCGAACATTAAAGAAGGAGATACTGTACGAGTGTTATGTGAAGCAAAACTTGAAACTGGTGAACTGTGTTACAATAATGACGCGAACAACCCCCTTGAGATTGTTATAGGTGAAGGAAAATTCTTCACATCTGTTGAGAACGCCTTACAGAATATGATGGAAGGGGAAACAAAAGTGTTCACCCTTGAACCAGACGATGCGTTTGGCCCCCATCTTGATGATCTTATTATCAAGGTCCCAAAAACCGTCTTCAACACCGAGGTGACCTTAGAGATAGGCTCTCGTATCAAAATTGACACCCCAACCGGGAAATCATTCATCGGGACTATTGTGACCATGGATGATATGACCATCACGCTTGATATGAATCATCTCCTGGCCGGAAAACGATTAATTGTGAAAATAACAGTACTTTCTGTTCAGCCAGGAACAATTCCATCTCAATAATTTTCTTGAATCTTCTTTTTCATCTTTGGATATTCTTATCATCCTCTTTTTATACCCTTGATAAAGGTTTAAATATTTCTTCTGATTAGCCTGGAAGAAGGTTTGATAGCTATGACGGCAAACAAGAAAGCAGATTTAGCAGGTCCGGGTATTAGCACCTATAAAGAAGTTGAGAAAGTCCTTCCAAAAAACTACAAATCGTTGCTAACACCTAAGGAGACGCAGAAAGCGATTTTCACCGCAAAAAACTACATTGAAGAACACTTGGGGAAAGAACTGAATCTCATGATGGTGACCGTTCCCCTGATTGTCGATAAAGAAAGTGGTGTAAATGATTACCTTGACAGAGACGGCTCTCGAACACCTGTGGAGTTTCCCTGCGGTTTGGGGATTTCACCTCGAATGCAGGCACAAGTTGTCCAAGCTGCAACGAAATGGAAACGCATGGCTCTCAAAGAATTTGACATGAAAGTCGGTGAAGGTCTCAACACCGATATGCGTGCCGTCCGCAAAGATTATTTCCTTGACCATGACCACAGCTCCTATGTGGATCAATGGGACTGGGAGAAAGTGATCACCAAAGACCAACGCACAATTGCCTATCTTAAAGACGCCGTCAATAAAATCTGGAAGGTCATTAAAGGGGCAGAGACCCTCATTCTTGATGAATTTCCCCAGCTTGAATCAAAGACCATCCCTAACCTTCCCAACAAACTCGAATTCTTCCATGCAGAGGAAATCCTGGATATGTTCCCTGATCTGCCTCGGAAACAGCGGGAAACCGCAATCCTGCAGGACCACCCTGCGATTTTCATCATCGGGATAGGATCTGTTTTAGAGGATGGGTATCCCCATGAGATGCGTGCCGCTGATTACGATGACTGGATCACTGACACCTCAAAGGAAACCGGGAAACCAACTCATGGATTAAACGGGGATATCCTTGTCTGGAATCCTGTTACACAACGACGGCATGAGCTGTCCTCCATGGGAATCCGAGTCACTCCTGAGACACTCAAGAAACAATTGGAATTCTCTGGACAGACCGATTTCCTCCAACTCCCCTACCATCAAGCGATCCTGAACAACAAGATCCCCTTGAGTATCGGTGGTGGTATCGGACAATCCCGGACATATATGTATCTTTTGAAGAAGGCACACCTTGGTGAGGTTAGTGTCACCGTCTGGCCAAAGGAACTCAAAGAGATCTGTACAAAGAAAAATATTCATGTCCTAGAATAAACAAGGATTTTTTTTTTTTTTTTTTTTAGTATCAAATCAAAAAATATATTACAATACTTCTTCATTAAAAAAAAGAAAAAGAGGAGGGGTGGATTATTTTACCCCAAGGACGAAGAAGAGGAAGATAAAACCTGACTTCGTCGTTTCGACACCATTCACTACTACGGAGATGTTTGTCTTCCCAAATCCGAACACGGGGAGCTTCTTGGTTGCTGTCCCATCTGCTGGGATCTGAAGGATTGTCCCCTCAAGCGATTTGTCCTTTATGGAGAATCCACCAAATAACGTGATGCTCCATTCAACGTCTGTAACCGGTGCAGACCCAATATTTTTTATAGTGATGGAGACACCCATACCGCCTTTCACGGTGACCTCTAAGGGGTATTCGATGGTGAAGGTAGCTGATTTTTCTGTCTCGATGTTCCCCGCAAGGTCTGTTGAGTAGAATGCGACGGTGTGCTCACCGTTTCCATTTACGACAAATGGTGCGGTATATAATGTATAGGTTCCATCGTCGATTTTGTACATCGTAGAGTTTACACCAGAGCCGCTGTCGGTTGCGGTCAGGGTGACGGTTACATCAGTTGTGTAGACGTCCCCGCTTTGTTCTCCCTCAAGGGTCGCGGTGGTGACCGGTGGGGTCACATCTCCTGCACTCCCAGTGACTTGGAAATCATCAATCTCGAGGTACCAGGAATCAACGGAGACCATGTGAATCCCAATGTAGATGGCTTGACCTGAGTAGCTGGAAATATCATAGGTATATTCGGTCCATTCCAATGGTGGGATAACATAGGGGTCTGGGGAGATCATGGTGAAACTCGCTGGGTCTGTGTCGGTTGTGGAAACACTAACCGTGAAACGCTCAAGGTTATATTGGTCACTAAAGGAGCGTGCCCAGAAGATAACCGAGTCGAAGGTACCCGCAAGTTGGGGAGTGATAAGCCAGTCATCGTTGGTGTATCCTGCGTTGTCATCATTAAATCCAGCGCAATATTTTTCTCCTGTATGGGGTTGCATCGCTGCGTCAGTTGAGGGGGGTGTAGTTGTGTCTGGGTTGAAGATAATAAATGCGTACGGTTCGTATTGGTGAGGCCATGTGTACGCGGAATGCCCGAATGTTGGGTCTCCGTTTACATCAATACAGGTCCATGGTGGGAACTCAATGAGCCAATCCTCATATGATTCAAAGCCGTCTTCAAAGATGATATCTCTTGATTGGGTCGATTGATTTGTTTTAGAGATGCTTTGAGGTGTTGTTTTTGTATCCATCGCTGTGACAGGGAAAATCAATGCCAGGGCGATGAGGGTGACTATAGCTGCCTTTAACATATTTTTTCTTATCATTTCTTTCTTTGCCTCCTCTAAAAATTAGAAGTGATTTTTTTAATTGACAATATACTATATATTTCTTTCGGTGAAAACCTTGGAAAAAACAAATGCTTTTTCCGCCCCATTTATTAAAGAATCATGATATTTTTATATCGTTCGCCTCTTGATTTTACAGATATAGGTTTCGAAGACCTGGATAGTCAGGTGCATAACAAAGTACCTTAAACACATGACTTAGAAACGGAGATGGTAGGTTATTGTGATAGATCCAGACCGTTTTTTTCTCCACCGTCACCTCAAAGAAAATCCCATGATCGCCATCACAGATGAGGGTATTTCCATTTGGGAGGCGCTGTGTACTGGAGAGGTACCCAGCAAAAAAATCATAGGGGTTCTCAGCGGTGTATGTCCAAACCGGTTCATCCGGGCCATAAGACGCATTAGGCTCCAGATAATATGACCCGTTCTCGTCAACCGGAAGGAGTAGTTCTTCGACTGTCGAGTACTGTCCTTGGGGTCGACCTTCACCATTATTAAATACAAGCAGATGTCCCGCCCCCGGGTATCCCTCTGATATCCATTGTGCATCATGCTGCCCAAAGAATCGCTGATCTGTTACATCCCCTGCCTCATAGGTCTTTGGGTTGCCATACCGGTAGAGAAGATCTCCTCCTTTTCCACTCCGTCCACCCGTATGTCCTGCAGCTTGCGGTGTTGTTGTACTATGGTCGATAATCCAGATTTCATTCTGATGACGAGCACTAAGGACAATTTGGTCAAATTGTTTGTTATACTCAATTGAATTGATATGGTTCCAATCTGCTCGTATCTTATTGGCATCTTCGATACCATAGTTAATGTCGAGTAACTCCGGATGTTCCTTGACTACGCCATAATTTTCTTTCGTTGGATCAAAATCTTGAATGAGATGATCCCAGATGTGCCATTCCCAGACGATCGTTCCTTCCGTTGATCCAGTTGGTTCGACTTCAATGACATGATCTGGCCATAACTCACCTAGTGGCAGTGAACTTGGATCCCGACCTGCCGCGATTGCTTCTGCAGCAGATTTAAACTCCCAGCCGACCAGTAAAATATTCCCATTGGGGAGAACTTCGAAACTATGATGTAGACAATGCATCGTTGTGGAATAATTATACTGCCACAGACGGGTACCATTCCAGTCAAAGAGCTCGACTCCCCCGGTCACACCTCCCGAGATGAACACCGGATTATCATAGAGAAGAACAGTCCTGAGCAGATTCCCATTCTCCAAGAGGCTCAATCCAAGCCCTTGGATAAATTGACTCTCCCATGAATGAGCAATGTTTCCTTGTTTATCCATCAAGTATGTCATTGTAGAGTACTCTGGGGAGAACAAGGTGTACCCATTGAATGCTTCATCCATGAAAAAAATATTCATAATTTTTGTAAAAAAACCAATCACCTTGGTGGTTACCTGAACTTTTTTTTCGATATTTTCTGGAGTCGTTACACAGATGGTTAACTCTGGATATGGTCTAAGGATACCAAGGCTGATACCAAACACTTGGATTGGAATTTCGATGGATTCATTTATCCTTAGAGAGGGAACGATGTCCATATTGGTTTTTACACGGATGAAGAAACTCTTCGAGACGTTCAGCTCTATGTGAATGTTCGCTAGGTCAACACTGCCTGTGTTTCGCAAGGTGAACGTTACCCCAAGTCCACCCTTCACTGTATCAATAGAAAGATTGGTGACATTCCCTACAAGACATATGGATTTTTCTCTCTGGCTCCTCTGTTGAGCCTCCAGGGAAGTACTGACCTGTGTGAAGGTTAGAGGAGTAAGTGAACTATACAATAAGGCAATGATGAAAAAACAGATGGTTTTCCTACCTGAAGCCTTCATTACATTATTATAAAGTTATATATTATATAAACTTATTTTTTCCTAAAAATAAGATTGAAGGGGTTATTTCTCTTTTTTTTCCTGTTTTTTCTCCCCTTCAACACCGTCTTTTACTCCTTTTCCAAAGGCTTTGACGGCGCCCCATCCTTTCTTTACGCCTTTTCCAATGACTTCCCCGGTTTTTTCAGCTGCCTCTTCAACTGATCCTTTTTTTTCATCTGCCATATTTTTTCTCACCTTTGATTTCTCATTTTATTTCTCATTAACCACCAAGGGGTTCGGTCCGAGTTTCCTAATCTCTGCAACGAACTCGGTGACAATCGTTGCGAACTTCTGTCCTTCTGACGCAGAGACATACTCGAATCGTACCCGTCGTGGGTCAATCCCAAGTTCCTCTAATAATTTCTTAAGTAATTTAATCCTTCGGTTCGTCTTATAATTCCCTGACTGGTAATGGCAATCTCCTGGGTGGCATCCTGCGATAAGGACGCCATCAACTCCTTTTCGCAACGCCTCTAATACGAATGCTGGGTCGACTCTCCCTGAACACATGACCCGGATTGATTTAAGGTTGGAGGGATATTTCATTCGACTGGTGCCCGCAAGATCTGCCCCTGCATAGCTGCACCAATTACAGAGGAATCCCAGGATGTTTGGTTCAAATTCTTCTGACATTGTTTTTTTTTCTCCTCTAGGTGTTTTTCAACTCCTCCAGCACGAGGTTGACTGCTTTTGGCACTGCAGAGGCAACCGTACTGCTCAGGTGTTCCCCAAACTCATAGGTATTGTCCACTGTGATACCGATTAAGATGATTGATGACGGTAGCTGTGGTTCTTTGAGCTGCTCAGCCAATTGTAATGCCTCCGATAATGAAACATCATGGGGGTTACAGGAATGAACCGTTGGCAAATCAGTTAGCATGAAACGTTTGACTTCCCCCGGATGGCTTCCCATTTGTTTCACCGCATCTATTAATATGACTTTTTCATAGCCGCGGATGAGATCAAGCAGGTTCATCCCCCCAGTCATCGCGGTCTCCAAAGTAACTTTTGGGTTCGTGAGACGCTCTCGGAGAGCTTCGAGGACATGAAGCCCGACGCCATCATCCTGCAGGATGGGGTTGCCGACTCCAAGGACGATTGTTTTTGTCATAGTCTCCTAAGGCTGTGAGAATGTTTTATACAGTTTTCTTCGATGGTCGTAAATATTCACCGTCATCGGAAGACCCCCTGGAAGAGTATGGGTCGCGCATCCAAAACAGGGATCATATGCACGAAACGCCATCTCCACCTTGTTCAGCAGTCCCTCTGTGACGTGTCCTTTGTGGATGACCCCTTTTGCTGCATCCCGCACAGACATAGTGATTGCTCCAGCGTTGTTCGTTGTTGCGACAATCATATTTGCTTTCTCTATCAATCCTTTCTTATCGACATGATAATGATGAATCAGGGTACCTCGTGCTGCCTCCACAACCCCGATTCCTTCCCCGGGGGTTCCCACAGGATTCCGGATATGAGTCGAGGTGATGTCTGCATCATCGATGAGTTCTTTGGCTCGCTCGGTCGCGTACAGCAGTTCTATGAGACGAGCCCAATGGAACGCGAGAGTGGAGTTCACTGGTTTTCCCCCTAACGTATCCATCATACGTTTGTATTCCTTCTCCGCTTGGGGGGTCGCCATCCCATCAGCCGCGTTCAATCGGCCAAGGGGACCGACACGATAAATGCCGCTGGTCTTCCCATCGGTCAGACCGTTCCATCCGACGGATTTCAGGTAGGGGTATTTCATGTAGCTCCATTCCTCAACTAACTCTGCAATGTGTTTTGTATAGTCCTTCACGTCGAATTTCTCCAATTCCTGTGCCTCTTGGTCCGTGACACGAATCAGTCCGTCGTAGAAATTCACTTTGTTGTATTTGTCGACTAAACCCATGTTGTAGGTCTTCAAGGTATAGGCATCTGATTGGATCAAGTCCACATAGGTTTTGTTTTTCAAGACGATATCCTCAAACAGGTTCAGGGTGAATTTTGCAAACGTATGACAGGATGCGACCATGTTTTTGATTTCAACGACTTCTTCTTTTGAAAGGCCTTTGGACACACCACCCGGAAGTCCACAGACCGGATGGGTCGCTTTCCCACCAAGGATCGCAGTGATCTTCTGCCCGTACGCCCGATGTTTAATGACGTCCTTTGCCACATCAAGCCCGGCTTTTTCAATAACCCCCAGGATGTTCCGTTTGGCCGCTGGTGCCTCTGGTCCAACGACGAAATCAGGACCACCAAGGAAATAGAAATGAAGAATATGATCATAGATGATATACCCAGTGTACAAGAGCTCTCGGAGTTTCTTTGCTGCTGCAGGTGGGTCGACATGGAAAGCTGCATCTAATGCTTTGGTGGCTGCGAAATGATGGGCGACGGGGCAGACACCACAGATACGGGAGGTGATCTGAGGCATATCCTCTGCACGGCGTCCTTCTGCGAATTTCTCAAATCCTCGCAGTTCTGGGATTTGCAGGTACGCGTTTTCGACGTCGCCGTGGTCATTGAGGAAGATGTTGATCTTCCCATGGCCTTCTAACCGCGTGATCGGATCGATGGTGATGGTTTTCATTTCATCACCCTCCGTTTCAGCAAGGAATCCGCCAGGGTGTATTTGTAGAAAGTACCGACCACATCAGGGATCTTTTCAATAAGAGCGTCCACCTCTTTGTCACTCATGCTTTGTTCCGTCTCAACACCTAAGATGGAGGCAAGAGCGGAAATCATGCTTGCGCCCTGATCAAGGGCATTGGGGAGGATCCCTTGGCAACCGGTGCAGGGCATGTTGCCTTCCATGCATCGTCCATGACATCCAGCGCGGGTCGCTGGACCCATGCAGATGACGCCTTGCTCAAGGAAACATTTATCCTCTATTTTTTCTAGCTCATAGATGCGTTTAACAGTCTGAATCTTTTTATCAGAGAGTTTAAAGCGACATTCATCGCAGACGGCTTTCAAGGGTGCCAGCACCGATCCTTTCGAGGGTAGTTTTCCTTCGACGATTGCATTGAACGCATCCAGGATTAACCAGGGTGGCGGAGGGCAGCCTGGGATGAAATAATCAACATCAACCACCAGATGAAGTGGTTTAACGGTATCATAAAACTCAGGGAGGGTCAAGTCCCCTTCCTTTACCTTCGTCATAGGTTTTGGGACAAGTTTCTTTGGGTTTTCAGTCGAGGGATTCTCATGATATACTGTTTTGAAGACTTCTTCCCGATTCGCCATGTTGGCAAGTCCAGGAACTCCCCCACTCATGGCACAAGCACCAAAGGAGATCAGGACTTTGGATTTCTTTCGGAGAAGCTTTGCAAGATGCTCCTGCTCTGAGTTCCGGATACCACCATTGAAAAAACAGACATCGATACTGCTGTCCTGCATTGCCTCGATATCCTTGTATTTCGTGTCAACCGCGACCGGCCAGAACACGATGTCAGCAGCAGCAGTCAGATCGAGGATTTTCTCGTCAATATCAAGCATCCCAATCTCACAACCACCACAGCTGGCAGCCCAATACAGAGCGATTTGCAGTTTCTTACCTGATTCTTTCTTCTTATCTGTCGACATGCTCATCTCCAAGATAAATCTGATTTCAGACCGATTTTTTCTTATGAACCCTCAGGGTGTTGTCGAAGAGCTCCCCCACAAGAGAGACACCTGGTGTGTTGATGTAAATACTGAAGAGATATATGTGTTTAACTGTACAAAAATGTCATTGAAAGAAGAGAACCTTTTTACCTCTCTGATGGTTTCTCCCTTGGTTACTTATGAAACAAGCAATCGTCTATCACGAGGACTATAACAAATACGACCTGGGCGTTGACCATCCCCTCATAGGAGATAAACCAAAAAAAATAATGGCTTACCTGAAAGACAAAAGTTTATTGTCTGAGTTTCAGGTATTCACCCCAAAAAAGGCTACGGAGACGGATCTCCTCAAAGTGCATACAACCCCCTATGTGGAGCATATTAAGAAACTCAGTGAGACCGGCGGGTGGCTCTCCGAGGATACCCCTGCTCCGAAAGGTATCTTTGAGATTGCGAGTCTTGCTGCTGGTGGAAGCATCTGTGCAGGGGAGAAACTTTTCGAAGGATTCCAAATCGCTGTCAATCCCCTTGGTGGTTTTCATCATGCCAGCAAAGGACATTCCTCAGGCTTTTGCTTTTTCAACGACATTGCGATCGCCATCGAATTCCTCCGAGAACATCATCATTTGAAACGATTCATGATCATCGATGTAGATGTCCACCATGGCAACGGTACCCAAGATATCTATATTGATGACCATAGTGTGCTCAACCTCTCATTCCATCAAGACGGTCGTACACTCTACCCAGGGACTGGCGGTGTCGAGACCCTTGGTCGGGAAGACGCCGCTGGATACACCATTAATCTACCATTCCCTCCAGGCACGGGAGGCGAGAGCTATCTGAAGGCGTTTAAAGAAATCGTCCCCCCGGTCACTCGACAATTCAAACCAGACATTATTGTATATCAATCTGGAGTTGATACCCATCATGTCGATCCCCTTGCTGATTTAAATCTCACCTACCAGACGTATTACCATCTCGCCAAACAAGTCGCAGACCTCTCCAGGAATACCTGCGATAAACTCCTCGTCCTTTTGGGGGGCGGTTATAATAGTGTGGCCTGTATCAAATCATATTATAATGTCATCTGCGGTCTACTCGGGAAACAAGACTACCTGGAAGAAGGGGATATACCAGATACAGACCCTGAAGCAGTTAGACACGTTATTTCCCAGCTGAAAACATCGCTTAGTGAGTATTGGACATTGTAACATTTCTCCTGATAACCAAATCTTTATCTAGCGACCCCGGATACCGTTTCATTGGTCTATCAGGACCTATGTAGAAAACAGATGAGATTTTCTTCTCATGAGGTGTTTTTCATGACGAAACAACAAACCATGATGCAAACAAAAAATGATATGAAAAAAGCAACTATGAAAAGTGTTGATGGAAATACCGCTGCAGCACATATCGCATATGCTTTTAGCGATGTTGCGGCTATCTACCCTATAACACCTTCCTCTCCAATGGGTGAAGAAGTCGATGCGTGGGCAGCCCATGGGCGGAAAAATATATTCGACCAGATTCTCAAAGTCTCTGAGATGCAATCAGAGGGTGGTGCTGCTGGTGCAGTCCATGGAGCGCTCTCCGCAGGAGCATGTGCCACGACGTTTACCGCTTCGCAAGGATTACTGCTCATGATCCCAAACATGTATAAAATCTCCGGGGAGCTCATGCCCTGTGTGTTCCATGTGACAGGCCGAGCTATCGCAGGACAAGCACTCTCTATTTTCGGGGATCATCAAGATGTCATGGCAGCACGAGCGACCGGGTTTTCGATTCTTTCTTCCAACTCTGTCCAAGAGGTCATGGACCTTGCCTTAGTCGCGCATCTCTCCACCTTACAGGCAAGTGTACCGTTCCTCCATTTCTTCGACGGATTCCGTACCTCTCATGAGATTCAAAAAATTGAAATGATTGACTACGAAGATATCAAGAAGCTCGTGAACTGGGATGCTATTAAGAAACATCGACAACGAGCATTGAACCCAGAACATCCCCATCAACGGGGGACCGCACAGAATCCGGATATCTATTTCCAGGTGACTGAAGCAGCCAACAGCTATTATCAAAAGATCCCAGGAATCGTTGAAGAGGAAATGAAAAAAGTCGCTGCGCTCACCGGTCGGTCGTATCATCTCTTCGATTACGTCGGTGCACCTGATGCAGATCGTGTTATCATCATGATGGGTTCTGGCTGCGAGATCGTTGAAGAGACCGTTGGGTACCTCAATAAAAAAGGCGAGAAAGTCGGATTGATTAAAGTCCGGTTATACCGACCGTTCTCCGTAGAACATTTTATGAAAGTGCTTCCCAAGACTGCTACGAGAATCGCAGTCCTTGACCGAACAAAAGAAACCGCGGCGTTTGGTGAACCACTCTACCTTGATGTCTGTAGTGTATTCCATAACCAGAATCTTCATCCTCTGGTCGTCGGTGGCCGCTATGGTCTTGGTTCAAAGGATTTCACCCCAACCATGGCAAAAGCCGTGTTTGATAACCTGAAAAACCCATCCCCAAAGAATCATTTCACGGTTGGGATTATCGATGATGTCACCCATACATCCCTGCCGTTAGGTGAACAAATTGATACCGCCTCTGAAGGGTTGATCCGCTGTAAATTCTGGGGGATTGGTGGTGATGGAACAGTTGGTGCCAATAAAGACGCAATCAAAATCATCGGGGATAACACCCCTATGTATGTCCAAGGGTACTTCGCTTATGATTCAAAGAAATCCGGTGGAGTCACCATGTCCCATCTCCGGTTCGGGAAATCACCGATTCACTCATCGTACCTTATTGACAAAGCGGATTATATCGCCTGCCATCAACCATCCTATGTCGACAAATACGATCTTCTTGAAGGTATCCGTGAGGGTGGTACGTTCGTCCTGAACGCCTCCTGGAGTCTCGATGAGATGGAAACCTGTCTACCAAACTCCTTGAAAAAAACGATTGCGGAGAAGAAACTGAAGTTCTACACCATAGATGCCGTGAAGATAGCAGAGGACATTGGTCTTGGCGGTCGAATCAACATGGTGATGCAGACTGTGTTTTTCAAACTCTCCAACGTGCTTCCAATCGACGATGCGATACACTCTTTAAAAGACGCGATTGCAAAAACCTACGGGAAGAAAGGACAGAACGTCATTGAGATGAACTGGAAAGCTGTCGATGCCTCGCTTGCTGGTTTACGAGAAGTACACTACCCTTCCTCCTGGAGAACTGTTCAACCGGAAAAACCAATGACGAAAGATCAACCAGAGTTCATCACAAAAGTCATGTGTCCCATGCTTGCCCAACAAGGAGACAAACTCCCCGTGAGTGCATTCACCCCTGCGGGTATTTTCCCACCGGGGACCACGAAGTATGAGAAACGTGGTGTTGCTATCAACGTCCCTGAATGGCTTATCGATAAATGCATCCAGTGTAACCAATGTGCTATGGTCTGTCCTCATGCTGCGATACGACCTGTCTTGCTCACTCCTGAGGAGCAGCAGAAAGCACCAAAGGGATTCACCGCGAAGAAAGCCGTTGGAAAGGAAGCAGAAGGGCTCTCCTTCCGGATACAAGTCTATACCGAGGATTGCATGGGTTGCGGGAACTGTGCAGACATCTGCCCCGCAAAGGAGAAAGCCTTGGTGATGAAACCAATCGCTACCCAGATGAGCACACAAATCCCGTTTCAACAGTATACAGAGAAGATTCCCGCTCGGTCCGGAGGATTTGACCCATACACCGTGAAAGGCTCCCAGTTCAGACAACCTCTCCTTGAGTTCTCCGGGGCATGTTCCGGATGCGGAGAAACACCTTATTTGAAGACCATCACCCAGTTGTTTGGGGACCGGATGATCATTGCGAATGCCACCGGGTGTTCCTCCATCTGGGGTGGATCTGCTCCTTCTGTCCCGTTTACCACGAATGAGAAAGGATTTGGTCCTGCTTGGGCGAACTCCTTGTTTGAGGATAACGCTGAGTATGGGTTTGGGATGATGCTTGCTACGACCCAGCGTCGGGCAAAGCTTGCTGATCTCATCAGTCAAGCATCTCAGAAAACCACTGGAGACCTGAAGGATGCCTTCATGGGATGGCTGCAGAACATGCATGATGCGGAGAAATCCAAACAATATGGTGACCAGATCAAGTCCCACCTGGAGAAGGATCACCGTGAGGAAACCCTGAATCAGATTTGGGAATCCCGAGATATGCTGACCAAGAAATCCATCTGGTCCTGTGGTGGTGACGGCTGGGCTTATGATATCGGATATGGTGGCCTTGACCATGTGATCGCCATGAACGAGGACATCAACATCCTTGTCTTTGACACAGAGTTATACTCCAATACCGGAGGGCAATCCTCAAAGGCAACCCCGGTCGGGTCCATCGCCAAGTTCGCAGAATCCGGGAAGAAGACGAAGAAAAAGGATCTTGGTCTTATCGCCATGAGCTATGGATATGTCTATGTCGCCTCGGTTGCGATGGGTGCCAATAAGAACCAGTTCATGAAAGCAATCAAGGAAGCTGAATCTTATCATGGGCCATCTTTGATTATCGCGTATGCCCCTTGTATCAACCATGGGATCAAAGCAGGGATGGGCAAAACCCAGGAAGAAGAAAAACGAGCGGTTGAATCCGGGTACTGGCCCTTATACCGCTATGACCCGCGTCTGGCTTCTGAAGGCAAAAACCCGTTCCAGCTTGATTATCAACCACCGAATGGGACCATCCATGAGTTCCTCATGGGAGAGGTCCGGTACGCTGCCCTGGTGAAAACCTTCCCTGAGGAGGCATCAAAGCTCCATAAACAGCTCGAAGAAGGAACCATCAGCAGATACAAAGCCTACAAGAACATGGCAGAACAAAAAATGTAATATTAAAAAGGGCATTTTTCCCTTTTTTTCTTTCCTTTTTTTCGTTATAAATCCTCCTTTTAGAGGACGATAGCTATATATAATTGTCTCAGGTTTCGGGGCTACGGTGCCCTACAAAGATTTATATGGAGGGAAGATCAATGAATGGTGCAAAACTAGATAAAATTTTCAAACCAAAAAGTATCGCAGTTATCGGTGCAAGTGATTCCATTGGCACTGCAGGATATCGAATTTTCCGTAACCTGATCGGGTCTGGATATGAAGGCGTTGTGTTCCCGGTGAACACCAAACGAGAAAGCGTCCAAGGGGTACAAGCCTATCCATCCATCAATGATGTTCCAAAGGTTGTGGATCTTGCTATTGTTGTGACACCCGCAAGTGTCGTCTGTGACATCGTCGAACAATGTGGCATCCGAGGTATCAAGGGTATTCTCATTATCTCCGCTGGGTTCAAAGAAATCGGACCTGAGGGAGTCGCCCGGGAACAACGATTACTCGAACTGAAGAAGAAATATGAGCTTAGTATCGTCGGTCCCAACTGCGTCGGATTCATCATGCCCTACTTGAACCTGAACTCCACTTTCGCTGGCTCGATGCCTGCGAAAGGCTCTATCGCGCTCCTCTCCCAAAGTGGTGCGGTCTGTGGTGCTATCCTTGATTGGGCAGCAGCCGCCAACGTCGGGTTCAGCGCGTTCGTCTCCGTCGGCTCTATGCTGGATGTCGATTTCGGTGACCTCATCGATTATTTCGGGATGGACATCCACACCAGAAGCATCGTTCTCTATATCGAGTCTATTACAGAGGCACGTAAGTTCATGAGTGCGACCAAGGCCTTTGCACGAGCAAAACCTATCATCGTCATTAAATCCGGACGGTTCAAAGAAGGAGCAAAAGCAGCCTCCTCTCATACGGGTGCCTTAGCTGGAGAGGACACCATTTATGAAGCCGCATTCCGACGATCCGGTGTCGTCAGAGTCATGGATATCATGGATTTATTCAACTGCTCCTCGATTCTTGCCAAACAACCCCGCCCCATGGGACCGAACATCGCGATTGTGACCAACGCAGGAGGCCCTGGTGTTCTCGCTACTGACTCCATCATTGAGAAAGGGGGCAAACTAGCCACCTTATCCCCGGAGACCATTGAGAAACTCAATAAAGTCTTACCAACCCATTGGAGCCATGCCAACCCCGTGGATATCATCGGGGATGGTGATGAAGACCGCTATCAGAAAGCAATCGAAATCTGTCTGGAGGACAAAAACATCGATGGTCTGTTGATCTTGTGTGTCCCCCAGGTCATGGCGGACCCTAAGAAGCTCGCAGACCGGCTCATTGATATCGCTCGTAAATCAACAAAACCGATTCTCACCTCCCTTATTGGAGAAGCAACCGTGGCTCATGCCAGGGAGATCCTCAACAGTAACAATATCCCAACCTATGCGTCACCAGATGAGGCGGTCGAATCCTACATGTATCTGTATCATTATGAGCGACACCTTGCTCAACTCTACGATACCCCTGTGGAACTTAATATTCAGACCCCAGCGCATACTGATATCATTAAAAGAATCCTTTCAGTCGCCGCGGAAGAAAAAAGAACCTTACTTAATGAAAGCGAAGCAAAAACATTCCTTGAACTCTACGGGATAAAAACAACCACTCCTATCATCGCTGAAAACGAGGAAAAAGCAGTCAAAGCCGCAGAGAAGCTAGGTTATCCGATTGTCATGAAAATTCTCTCACCACAGATTAACCATAAAAGCGATGTGGGCGGCGTAGTCCTAGACCTGCGCTGCGGAGATGATGTGAAAACAACGTTCCGTGAGATGACCAAACGAGCCAAAGAAAAAGTCCCAAACGCGAACATCCTGGGTGTCACGATTCAGAAACAAGTGAAAAGCTATGGATACGAACTCATCCTTGGGTCAAAAAAAGACCCGGTGTTCGGCTCTGTCATACTGTTTGGATTAGGAGGAATCTACACTGAACTCTTCAAAGACCGCGCGATTGGATTCCCACCCCTTAACCAGACGTTAGCGCAACGAATCATCGAAAAAACCAAAGCCTCAGATCTTCTCAAAGGGTTCCGGAACATTCCCCCCGTGGACATGAAGAAAGTCGAGGAGACCATGATTAAGTTCTCTCAGATGCTCATCGATCACCCGGAGATAAAGGAAGTTGACATTAACCCTTTAATCCCCCAGGGAAATGATCTAATCGCAGTGGATGCTCGTATCATCCTTGACCCAGAACCAGACAAACACCCCCACCTGATCATCACCCCATATCCAACCAAATACATGAAGAACATCACCTTAAAAGACGGACAGAAAATCCTCCTGCGTCCCATCAAACCAGAGGATGAGAACATGTGGCTGGAGATGTTTAAGACGTTCTCTGAGGAAACCGTTCGGTTCCGATTCTTCCGCATCATCAAAGATACACCCCATGAGGTCCGCACTCGCTACTGTAACATCGATTACGACCGGGAGATGGGAATCGTCGCAGAAATCGAAAAAGACGGTAAAAAACAACTCCTCGGTGTCTCTCGGTTGATACAAGACCCTGCTCGACCTGATGAAGCAGAGTTCGCCATCGTTGTCTCCGATGAATGCCAACGACAAGGACTCGGCTCTGAGTTCCTTGATTTCCTCATAGAGTTTGCTGAGGATAAGAAACTCTCCAAGATCAACGGTGTTGTATTAAAGGATAATTACCCGATGATCGCCTTATGTCGCGAGAAAGGCTTCCGGTTCTCCGAAGGAGACCCCGGGGAGTACAAGGTCGAATACGACCTGCTCCTCCTTGATGAAGGGCTCTCCGATGGAACCCTGGAGAGCGGCAAGAAGATTAGCGACGCTAATGAGAAAAACGATGGGAAAACAACAAAAAAAAACCCTAAAAAAACAGTTCATCTAGAAAAACCATAGAAGAAAAAGAGGGTTATTTATTCCCCGTCGATGATGTTGACCCAGACGATTGGGATATCGTTTGGGACATTCTTCTTATTTTTTGTTTTTTTCTCCATGTTCTTACACCTCTTTGAGTCGTAAGGCTAGGACGCGTGCTCGGTTCGCGACAACAAAGGATTTGGCGATAAATTCAACTTCGCTTGCTTCCTCGGGGCTTGAGACTTGACCAACGATCATCATTTTTTATCACTCCTCACTTCCCTATTTGGCGGTTTGCTTTAAAGCGTCTTGTTGTACACGAGATACCCAGGTTCTGTACGGTTCTTACCCGCAGAGGATTTCCTCCTTCGATGTACTGATTTGCTTCTATCTTCCATGTGAATTTTTCATTCAGGGGGAAACCAACATTTATTCATATCAAAAAATTTATATCAACTCATGATATTTATTAGAAGAGATGGACAATAAAACAACAAAACGATATACTCATGGATACCCACTGGTTCTCCTTATTCTTCTTCTTACCATCGGAGTGAACGGAACTGGGTCTGCTGTTTTTCTTATTAACCCCTATCCTCAACATCCCCAAGATGATTCGATAACCATCTGCTGGACAACGAAACAACCGACAAGAGGTAATGAGGTACATTGGGGAGACAACCCAATTCTTGGTAATGTTACGAGAGAACCAGGTTTCTTTGCAAAAATACGGCATTCTGTCACCATTCATGGATTAGCCGCTGGCCACCACTATTTTTATAGGGTAATTTCTGACTCTTTTGAAAGCCCCGTCTATTCCTTATGGACAAAGATTCCTACCTCTGGACCAATCCGATTTGTGGTCTATGGAGATACACAAGGAGACTGGGATAACTGGCACATGGTCCAGGAAGTAGCCCGGGCAATAGAACAAGAAACCCCTCAGTTTGTGCTGAAAACCGGGGACTTTGTTGAGGATGGCTGGAACCTGACCCAGTGGATATCGTATTTTAATGCATCCCCGTTCCTCCACAACAGCACCATGTATCCTGTGCTTGGGAATCATGAGAAACCGAACTATTTGTATTATTCCTTCTTTATCCTTCCAGGTAATGAACATTGGTACTCGTTTCAGAACGGACCTGTGTGTTTCATTGGTTTGAACTCGAATACACCAGATCGATACCGCCTTTCTCAGTATCTTTGGTTGTGTCATAAGTTACGGACCCATACGTCACCATTCACCATTGTCTTTTTCCATCATCCCTTGTACAGCTCTAGTAATCATGGGAACTCCACCTTCTTACAACAGATCTGGGGGCCTGTCTTTGAACGCAATCAAGTGGATCTTGTATTCTCCGGTCATGACCATAACTATGAGCATAGCCTGGTCAACAATGTGACGTATATTGTGACGGGCGGTGGTGGTTCTTCCCTGTATGACAATGGGCATAGTCCCTGGACGGTGTACTCAGAGAAAACCTATCATTATTGTCTGCTTTCGGCAAATGCAACACTCTTGACCTTTGAGGCGAAGAAACCAACTGGTGTTGTTTTTGATTCGTTCTCCCTTCCAGACTGAACAGAACCCGTGGTTTCATCCTTTGAAATCAACTCATGATATCGCTTTATAACCAGGGTTTTGTTTATCGATTCCCATGAACAAGAATATCCTGATTGCGTTCCTTCTGATTCTTGTTTCATTGACCTGGGCTGGGTCGTTTCTTGTGGTGGAAACTGCGACAAAGGAGATCGATCCTATTGATCTGGGTTTCCTGCGTTTCTTAGTGGCAACCCCTTTGATGTTTTTCTTGGTGGTGTTACGAAGAAAACCGCTCCTTTTACCAAAAAAAGAGGTTCCTTGGTTGATCGCCCTGGGTCTGACCGGAGTGACCTTGTTGTATTTGTTCCAGTTCCTTGGGATCCATTACACCAATGCTCCTACTGCTGCGGTTCTCATCAACACCAATGTGATCTTCATAGCGATGTTTTCCGGGGTGTTCCTTCATGAGGTGTTGTCAGGGAAACGAATCGCAGGCATCATCTTGTCCTTCCTTGGTGTTTTTCTCATTATGCTTTCTGATTTGTCGAAACAAGAAATCACGTTAGATAATCTGTTTTTCATTGGTGGGGTCCTCATGCTCTTATCAGCGTTGTGCTGGGCATTGTACTCCATGATTGGAAAACGGTTGCTGAAGACCTATGATGAGTATGTGATCACCGCCTATGGGTTTGGGCTGGGAACAGTGTTGTATCTCCCCTTTGTTGTGTTTCATATCGGTCCAGTCGTTTCACAGACCTCGTTGGATGGGTGGCTTGCGGTGTTGTATCTTGCATTGGCCTGTTCCTTGTTTGGGTACGTCGGATGGAACTATGGGCTCAAACACACTGATGCAAGTAAGGCTGCGGTGTTCCTCAACTTCATCCCCCTGTTTACGATTCTAATGTCGTTTTTCCTTGGCACGAGCTTCACCTGGCTCTTCCTCCTGGGGGCAGGCTTAATAATCTATGGTGTATATCTCACCCAAAAAACCTAACAAGAATGGAAACAGGAACATGTTCTGTGTCGAATGCGGGAAGGATACCCCGATCTTCCGAAATGGCGTCTGCCTTGGTTGCTATCTGAAACATACACAGTTTACTTCCGGACCAAGTATCCTGGATATTACCATCTGCCCGCGATGCAGTTCATATAAACAGAAGAACACCTGGATACAGGAAGACTTTGATGACATCCTGAGACGACACATCAAGGATACCTACTCTATTAGCCCAGAACTGCGAAACGTCACCATACAGACTAACTGTAAAGAACAAGACCGCATCTTACAATGTACTGTTTCTTTCTCCGGAATGATTGAGGATGTCCCCATCACCGAGCAGCATCCTTTAACCGTTCGCATTAGACGGAACACCTGTGATGTGTGCTCGCGGGAGTCTGGGGGGTATTATGAGGCGATTCTTCAGATTCGTGCCGAGAAACGGACGTTTACAAACGAGGAACTCAAGACTCTTCGAACAGCGGTTGAATCCCTCGTCGAGCAGCTACAAAGAAGCGGAAAGCGAGGGTTGTTCATCACAGATTCTGATGAGACACGACAGGGTCTTGATTTTTTCATCAGTGAAAAAACCACCGCTTTTTCGATAGCAAAAAAAATACAGGAGCAGTTCGGTGGGGAGTTCAAACAATCCGCTTCGGATGCGGGAATGAAGGACAGTAAACAAGTCTATCGGATGACCTATCTCGTGCGGATCCCAGCGTATCGCAAGGGTGATTTTT
The DNA here is from genome assembly GCA_025457885.1 of Thermoplasmatota archaeon. Lineage (GTDB taxonomy): Archaea > Thermoplasmatota > E2 > DHVEG-1 > DHVEG-1 > SM1-50. Next base: position 40,169 of record JALOTN010000003.1, read on the forward strand.
TCTCTTTTGATGGGTCGTATTTCATGATTGATTCTCTCCATGAGAACAAAGTCCGTGCCCGGGATTTATCCTCCTGGACTGAGAAAGTAGTCGAGGGAAAGGATATCCAACCGTCGAAGATTTTTGGTGGATCGGAGCTAATCAGAGAAATGATCCTGGTGAGCCAGTCAAAAAAAGAGACACAGGTGATGGATCCAAAAACATATACCACGGTTGAAGTCCAAAAACCAAAGTCGATGACGATTACGTCTGAAACAGTAAAAACGGTAAAACTGGATGGTTATCTTTTTTTACTACCCTCATAGCTGGTTTTTTTCTGTTGAACAAATTTTTCTTTATCAAGGATAAGCATATATTCATCGAGATACTTTTTTTCATATTCAAACCAGTCCGGGAGTGTTGCGATGATATGGAAACCCAACGTCTCATATAATCGGCGAGCCGTGGTGTTTTTGGAGATGACATGAAGGTAGATATTCTTCGGATGCCATTTCTTTTCAGATCGTTCGATAAGCTCGGTGAGAAGCAAATATCCTAAGCCTTTTCCCCTCCAGTTTTTTGCGATAGCGATCCCCAGGTTGACGTTCCCCTGGTTTCTCCCAAAACCTGGTTTTGCAAAGCAGTCTCCGATGAGCCGACCGTTTATGAGTGCTTTAAGATAGATTTGGTGTCCTTTTCTGTGCTCTAGCAGTTGTGTCTTGAGCCATTGTTTTTCTTCTTTCAGAGTCACTGGTTTGTTCACCAGGAGATAGGTTTTTTCCTTGGTCAGGGTGTTGATGAATTCCTGGAATTCTTTGGCATCCTCTCTGCCGTTTAATGGTTCGATTTTGACGATGGATCCATCTTTTAATCTCATTTGTGTTCTCATTCGTTTCCTCTCCTTTTTTGCTTCGAGACAATCCATTGTAATAATCCAGTGGTTGTTATTAGAAGTATCTTCCAAGGGGGTACGAATGATTTTATGGGAGTAACACTTCTGGTTTTTTCATGCGTGTTGCTCTGAAGTTCGCGTACAATGGTAGAAACTTCTCCGGGTACGCCAGACAACCTGGTCAGCGGACGGTCGAACAAGCGCTCCTTGATATCCTGGTTCATCAAGGGTTCTTTGAGGATGCGAAGACTTCTTGTTTTCGTACAGCAAGTCGGACCGATCGAGGAGTATCAGCACTGGGGAATGTCTGTGCGTTTGACACGATGCTGTCCTCTCGAGAGATTCTTGGGAGACTATCAAAAAACACCTCGGAATTATTCCTATATGGGGTTCATGAGGTGACCTCTGATTTTTATCCACGTCATGCGAGGCAGCGACAGTATCGGTACTATCTCTTGAAACAGCAATTAGATGTCGATATGATGCTTTCCGCGGCAGAGTTGTTCACTGGGGAGCATAACTTTCAGAATTTCGCACGAATCGAGCCGTTAAAAAACCCGGTTCGTGTCCTTGACAACATCACAGTAACCGAGACAAAAGAGTTTTTCATCCTTGATTTTTATGCGCAGACGTTTCTGTGGAATCAGATTCGCCGTATTGTTTCAGCGATTCAGAAAGCCGGAGCTGGGACTCTCTCGTTAGAGGAGATCAGACACGCACTTTCTCATCCAGAAAAAAAAGTTGATTATCAAGTCGCAGCTTCTGAACCATTGTTTCTTACAGACGTCACCTATGATTTTTCGTTTGAGTATATAAAGGATTACAAAAAGAAGCTTCTGCGGTTCGAAAAAACCATTGTTTCCTTTTTTTGCTGATGATCTCAGTACAGTTGTTTACACGGTTACTTCCAATGCTTTGACTTGTTGAGCAGCAAGCACTTCATTCATCTTTAGATATGTCAGGTCCATGTCTTTTTTCTTCGTCCAGGTGTCCTGTAAGGGAGTCAGCACTGGTGACTTGTTGACCATCCCAACCATCTTATCCGTCTCATTGTTCATCACCGCAAGCACAGATTCATACCCCAGTCTGCTAGCAAGCACCCGGTCGAATGCCGAGGGGTCTCCACCGCGTTGCACATGGCCAAGGACACTGACTTTAATGTCCCAATTGATAACCCGTTCGATGGCTGCTTTGATCTCCGCGGCACCACCTGTTGTTTCCCCTTCTGCTATTACAATGATACTGCTTTTTTTTCCTGCTTTGTATTGTGCCTCTAATTCTGAGACAAGTTGAGGGATCTGCATGGGGGACTCTGGGATGAGGATATCCTCTGCTCCTCCACCGATACCGGTGTAGAGAGCAATGTATCCTGAAGTCCGTCCCATGACTTCAATGATGAATAATCGTGAATGTGATGAGGCGGTATCTCGGATTTTATCGATCGCCTCCAATGCAGTGTTGACTGCAGTATCAAAACCAATGGTAAAATCAGTACCATAGAGATCATTATCAATCGTCCCAGGTACTCCAATCCCCTGGATCGGGAACTCCTGGATCAATTGATGCAGACCTCGGAAGGAACCATCGCCACCGATGACGATGATGCTGTCGATGCCGAAGCGTTTGAGGGATTTGAATGCTTTTTCCCGTCCTTCTTTTGTGAGGAACTCGCTGCTCCGGGCGGTCTGCAGGACGGTGCCTCCGTCCTTGATGATGTTGCTGACAAAGTATCGGTTGACTTGTTCGATGTCCCCTTCGATCATCCCTTGGTAGCCACGTTTGATGCCAAACATGGTGTTTCCATGGTAAATCCCGGTGCGTACGACCGCACGGATTGCTGCGTTCATCCCTGGTGCATCCCCACCACTTGAAAGAACTCCGATGTATTTTCCTTGGCCCATCTTCCATCACCTAGTGCAACACTGAAATCGCTTCTTACTTTTTAAACCATTCCGCAGTATAACGATAGTTGTCTTTGAATTCCCTCCTCTGGAAGATAAGACCTAAATCTTTATTATGATTCAACTGTTCATGTTGTTCGTGCAGGGGTAGCCAAGCCTGGTCTACGGCGACAGACTCAAGATCTGTTCCTGCAGAGGTTCGGGGGTTCAAATCCCTTCCCCTGCATATTTTTATAATAATGAAGAATAATATTATTTGAACTGGTGTTTACTGGTAGTACCTCTGAAACAAGGACATAGGAGCTATCAATATCACTAGATGATTAATTTATTGATAGGGAGAATGAATAATGAATTCAATGTAATTTTTTCAGATTTCTGAAGTAAAATCGGCGATAACTAGCATCTCAAAATCTTCAGTTGTCAGTTCATCGTTTCTCGAAAAAGCACCAAGTTTTGCACCATAAATATCAATTTTTTTAAAACCCAGAGACTTTAACAACCAAGTAATTTCAGATGGAACATAAAACCGCTCATTGCATTCTAATTCCTTTTTATTACCAGAGTCATCTTCTACTGTTACAATATTATGGTCTCTAAAAGTCATTAAATCAAAAGTATTACTTCTACAAGTAGTATTTCCTTCATCCTTTGTTGTATGAAATTTTTCAACTGAATGATATAAGGGAAATAATCCATTAAGTGTTGTAAAAATCAGCTTACCGGATTTCTTTAATGATTTTGCTGCATTTCTTAATATCTCAAAATTCATTTCATCTGTTTCCATCAAACAAAATCCTCCTTCACAAAGCATTATTGCCAAATCAAAATCATCTTTGAAAGGTAATTTTCTTGCATCATGTTTTTGAAATTCTATTTCCAGATTTTGTGCTTTTGCTTTTTCTTTTGCCTGCTTTAGTTGTGAATCTGATAAATCAATTCCTATGATATGATATCCTCTTTTTGTTAATTCAATCGAGTGTCTACCTGTTCCACATCCAATATCTATTATTTTTAGTGATTTATCAAAATCAAGTTCCTTTTCAATGAAGTCACATTCACCAATTGTCCCCTTTGTATAGCATTCATTATCATAGTTTTTACCATAATTCTCAAAAAGAGATTCATACCATTTTTTCATAGTGTTTTCTCCAGATCAGTCAAATTTTTTTTTATAATCTGAAGGTAGTCAATAAGAAGTTATTTAATAATCATATCGGATGATAAATCGAAGTGATGATAATGTATTATTTGCCGATTATGAATTTCAATAATTATAATATGAGCATTACACTCTTAGCACAGACTTTCGACTTGAACACAACACTCCTATAAAATCAATATTTTTACGAGTAAAAACGTGCACAAATCCCTTCCCCTACACTCATATGGTTCCAACAGGAGAAAAACTATTATTTTGTACAGGATCACATCTTTGTGGTGAAAAAAAGAGATTTGAACCGCACCAAGTGAAACTAATAATAACCTTTTTTACAAGTCACTCTTTCAATGAAAACAAAAATATATAAACAGACAACAGATTGAAATCAAAGCGGAGGAAAATAATTTATGAAAAACAAACTTATAGTGATAATAATCACCCTTTTGATGATATTAACAATCTTCCAAAATACACCAAATAACTTCATCGGTCAAAGCAGCATCCCTAACGAAAATAACCTACTTCTCGCTCAGTACACCTTGATCGAACGAAACGCAACCTGGAACAAATACTACAACGCCTCTACCGGAGAATACGCCCTCGAACTCTACACCGATGAGATCAACTACCAAGACGCAAATCATACCTGGAGCCCTATCGACACCACCATCATCAGGTTAGACCAGACTATAGATGGACAATCATACACATATGGGATGAACAGATCACGATACCAAATCTTTTTTTCCGAAACCAGCACCGATACTAACAGACTCTATTCCTTAGTACAAGGTTCATATATTCTCTCGATGACACCAACCGATTCTCTTCACTTCAGCGATGGCACCCCTATCCATAACAGACAGTCAACAACCGCTGTCACAGAAAATAACACAATCCTTTATCCTGATCTCTACGGAGATGAAATCCATCTATTACTCTCTTGTCAAACCTCTAGAATAAGATCCCTCTATCTCATCAGCAACACAAGCATACTCCCACCACCAGACAACGAGAACTGCACCCTTGATATCACAGAAACACTGTACCTGAACACCACGGATCCCCAGACAGAAAACCAAAGTCTAGGGATAACATACGGACCAAATCAAACCCTCTTTAAAAATTACGGAGTCTGGGAGAATCAAACAATCACCACACCTGAAACCATCACCTTCAAAGACCATGAAAATACGACCGTTTTCATTATCCCACGCCTCTACGCCTGGGATAACAGTTCTCAAGATTCAACGATCCTCCTCAACAAAACCCTCCACATGACACTCTCTGAGCAGCTTTGGATCCAAATCCATGTCCCCTACCTTTGGCTATCCAACCCCAACAGGGTATCACCCATCGCTATCGACCCGACCATCACAATCTATGCTGATTCGACAGATGGCTATCTCTATAAATCCCATGCGAACTATACGACTGCCTGGGCATCCCCCACCGGAACCGTTCAAGATAGCAGCGACGCTCTCACCATCGGTCAACGAATCTCTACACCACCCCTCACCTTGTATACCATTGAACGAGGTTTCCTCTTCTTCAACACCTCCACCATCCATGACAACGCCAGTATCACCACCGTCAGTATCTCCCTTTATGGGAAGAACAAACAGATCACCTCCCAAGAGTTCAATCTCACCATCCAAAACGGCCAACCCACCAACCCACACTCCCCATTACAAACCACCGACTACTACCAGGGAAACTACACCGGAGATGGCGGCTCTATGAACACCTCAAATTTCACCACCACGGGATACAACACCATCACCCTCAACACACAAGGACGATCCTGGGTCAACCTCACCGGAACCACAAAACTCTGTCTCCGCAGCAGCAGAGACATCAACCAAAACACTCCAATCAACCCAGGTTCAAACGAATATATACAAACATACACAACTGAGAAAGGAATAGGGTACATACCCAAATGCATCATCACCTACATGTTACCACTCTCTATCACCATTAATTTCGCGGGAAACCTCAGCGACAAAGGCGGTCCCTACTGGCAGCCACCAGGAGAAAACATAATACTTGATGACGTCTGGAGCGACGGGTACTACACCAACGACAGTCGACAACAGGAGGACTGGATTTACATTAATCTGTCCGTTCTCCATCCCACCGGGGCAAGCAATCAATACACCGCATCAGATGTCTCCCATGTCTGGCTCCAATGGCTCAATGACTCTGCATGGATGAACTGGAGCTACGAATTCACACAAGCAGGGAACTACTGGGAATACAACACCAATGGGTCTATCTCAACCCATGAAGGATATGATTATTCATTCAACATTGTCGCAAATGACACCGCCAATAACTCATATAATCGATGGTGGAACAAAACCGGTATCGGTGGTATTTATACTCGAAGGTTTGTGCAACTCGGATGCAATCCAATTAATATCAGTTATACGCCTTTGTATCTTTTTAATTATACCACTGGAACGGGAAATCCTCCAACCTATGGTTTAAACGATATAACGAAGGGTGATCGGCTGCATCATGATCAAGGTGCTGCAACAACTGAAAATGATACGGGATATCTTTCCTATTATGACCAAAATTTAAATGAAATAATCCATTTACGATATTGTTCAGGAGCAGTTGGATATTTCTTTGATGATGCTATATCTGTGACTTCTTTTGAATTAAAAAACATATATTATCACATCTGGTCATCTAGTTCCGACGGTGACATATCAATATCTTGGTTTAAAACAAGAAGAACTGCAGTTAGTGGTGCTCCAGGAGATGATAATGTAGATTTTGATTATTCTACTGATGGTCGCTCAAAAATTCATTGGGATAATGGTTTAGATGACTATTCCAATGATTATTATTTATGTACTGCTTTTAGAAATTCAACCGCTGTAGAATATAATTTTTCTGATAATACTATGTTCGAATTTCTTCTACAAGCACAGATAACAGACCATCCGAGCATAATTTGTAATCGTTCAATAACTTCATTTATCCTCATCAATATCCCAAATAATTCTACTTTAAATGCCATCGATTCTGACAATGATAGACTCAATGATTGGCAGGAGTTATTTCAGACATATACAAATCCATATCTAGCGGACACCGATAATGATGGGATAAATGATGAAAACGAGGTTGAAAACAGCACTGACCCAAATGATTATACCAATTAATGATCTTATCATCATGATGTGCACACTATATTAAAAAAGGTAAGAAATTTCTCACATATTTTAAATTGTAAACTTAAAAAAAAATTTCTTGTTATAAAAGAAAATAAATATTATTTATATAAAATAAAAATAGGTAAAAGATAAATAGTAGAATAAACATGATTACAAGGGGACGAAAGATGAGAAAAAGACAAATCGATTCATTATTAATAATCACATTGTTCTTCCTTCTCACATTAGTACCAATTGAAATCGAAGGATTTCAGATTTTAAAGATACAAAATTCAAATTCATTAAATTCTTTAAGCATCAATAAATATATCTCTCCTGAAGAGAAAAAATCGGATACCATTATTTGGGATAATTACGAATATAATAGTACCGGTGCTAAGGCCTGGGCTTCACAGTTAGACGTTATATATCCTTTTAATTGCCAAGTTGGTGATGATTTCATGCTAAATGATGATATGCAAGTGACTGGAGTTCATTGGTGGGGTAAGTTCTGGGGCGGATATCCGCCCTGGCCGAATCCCACTGATTTTAATATCATATTTTATGCCGATGATGGAACAGGGAATATGCCAACCGGGGCAGGAATGTATGACCCGACATCCACTGCTCTTGCTGTCTATTTCATACCCGATGTCACTGGTGTTCTATGTGGACCTTACGATTATTGGTTCGAATACAATATTACATTACCTGATCCATTCGTTGTCACAGCTAATACCAAGTATTGGATTGCAATACAGGCGGTATTTCCTTGGACTCCGCAATGGGGTTGGTCTACTAATGCAGATAATCCTGATCAACTCCATGTCCCAGTGCAAGGATTTCCTATGATGGGTGAACCTTACTGGACCAACATTGGCAACTTTGGAGATATGGCGTTCCAGCTCTATGGAGAGCCGAACTATGCTCCCCTTTCTCCCGTGATACATGGTCCATATAATGGAGACGTCAACATCGAATATGATTTCTGGACCGACCCGATCATAGACCCATATGGTGATTCTCTCTATATCCGATGGGATTGGGATGATGGGAACATCACCGACTGGATTGGCCCGTATTCATCTGGTTCTATTGTGTACGCATCCCATGCGTGGGAGGATCCTGGTATGTACGATATTCGAGCTCAACTCAAAGGTACTGGTGGAGAGAGCGACTGGTCAGAGCCACATACCATAACCATTGTTCAAAATCAACCGCCATCTACTCCAATACTCACTGGTCCTTCACAAGGGAAACGAGGTATTTGTTATAATTACGAAATTGAATCTGTTGACCCTGAAAACGAAAACATCTCCTATTACATTGACTGGGGCGATGAGACAAATACTGGTTGGATTGGACCATTTCCCTCAGGACAAGAACAAACCCTAAACCACACCTGGAACAAAAAAGGGACATATACGATTAAAACAAAAGCACAGGATAGTCATGACCAAGAAAGCGACTGGGGCACCCTCACAGTTACAATGCCCTACGAACCACCACAGTTTCCGTTCATCCAATGGATATTAGAACGATTCCCCCATGCGTTCCCATTACTAAGATATCTTCTAAATTTTTAAAGGCTGTTTCATTTTTCTATCTTTGTCAATTTTTAGAGAAAAAACGAGATTTGAACCTTAGGTTGAAGTCACTTCCCCTGCATATATTTTATCGATTATTTTTTTTCCTTCTTTTATGTCTTACTTGATAAAATCCAAAGCAACCTAACATCACAAAATAACTTATCACAAGCATATTGCCATATACTTTTCCGACCAGAAATCCATACCAATTCAACGCAATACATCCAATCTGAAGCAGAATGAGATACACAATTAAACCCCTGGGCCAATGATCGGGATGATGAACCGGTTTCTTTTTCGTTAATAAACGATACCAAAGATCATAGAGAAGAAAGACAAGTATCAGGAAACCAGTTATCAGTCGTCCGCTGTCACCCCCAATGTAAATGTTCAATATCCAAAGTAGCATGAATGGCACTAATTGGAGACTAAAAACTAGTGCTAATTTTAATTCCTCTTTCTCTCGTTGATAGGAGCGTAATACATACACAACACATAAAAAAGCATAAAAAACAAGTGAAAAAACTACAACAAGATTGTCGATGAGGATGTTGTTCACAGAACCACTCCTGAAAAGAAAGTACCTCTTCTTTCTTTAAAAATACCTCGGATATCAACCACACACGGATTTTTTTTCGATGAGTTTTATCAGTTTCACCAGTCGTTTTTCGTCAATATCCTCTACTGAGTTGATTTTTATATGCCGCATTGTTTTCCCCGTTCCCTCAAAAAAACCTCTTTCATCTGCATTCAAACCCGTGATTGCAAAACCAACATGCACACGAGTCTTCATCGCTGCAAGATAAAATTTTCCTCCTGTAAATGTAATGACGCCCCACATCATTTTTTCGTCACAAATTGGTAGAGTTTCATAGAAGATTTCTCGAACTTTTCGTAAAATTTCTTTTTGAGGTGATTTTTGTTTTGAGATATACTCATCAACGTGTTTATCCATATCAGAGCTCCACAACGTCAATAATTGAAAATAGTCTTCTGGTTGATAACATCTGTGTTTTCTCTAACAATTTTCGTATGAAGAGAATTTAAATAGAGCAGGATGTTTTAATTATGCATGGGTAGGAAAAAGATGAAGAAATATTTTCTAACTAACATAGGTTTGGTTGCGGCCATCATTCTGTTATTCATGAGTACGAGCGTTATTTTGACACCAGCACAGATTCCAACGAATATGAATGTAAATCACCAAATAGTACCAGATAATTCACTCGCGGAAGCTCGCTGGGCAGCAAACATAACCGGTACAATGTTTCGAGGATGGCTTCAATATTCACTTGAGAAAGGATTTGCTGGGAGAAGAATCACACTCACAGGTACATGGGGAACAGACGATGACAACTTCACAGGGGATTTTACCTTAAAAAACCTTATTTTTCTTCAGTTCTATGGGACGTATCGAGGCGTGTTTCTTGCTGAGGTTTCCGGTGGGGATTACACCGGAAGGTTCGTAGGTTTTTTCCGCAATGACTGGGAAGTAGGATATTGGAAAACGATCATCCCTGCCAAGATGCAGATTCAAATCGTTCACATTCCTTTCAATTAACATAAGATTCTTCTTTGTCATTATAAAAGAAGAATTATTTCCAGTGTTTTTCTCAAGGGAGTTAGTTTGCGTATTTGATTTACTGACCGATATCTTTTGAGAGCATCCGACGGACTTCCTCCGCGCACCCTCGAAGATCCTCGCCTTGTGCTCGTTTCACTTCTGGTTCTAGGACGGGACCGGGTCGATCGCAGACCGGGCAATGCTCAAGCAGTTTTACTTGGTCACCAGTCACGATGAAGCTTGGGTGACTTGTCGCGATACCATCAAGAAACGCGAACCGTCCCCATTCCCCGTACCCAACAGATTGATACTCTTTATCCAGCACCAGTGCTTTATAATACGTGTAGGGGACATGGAGATAATGACCCTCTGGACAATGGATCATCCATCCGTTCCCCTCCACCATGCTGTAGACATCAAACACCAA